>JAIOSR010000535.1 GCA_021107495.1 Desulfobacterales bacterium
AAGGTTTTTATTTTATATCGCATCTTGCAGAATCTTAGTAGATTCGGAGCCTTTTTTCAAGGTTGATGGTTTTTTGAGAAGAGTTCACGGCAAAGAGCCACTCATACGACCCCTATTTTTTTATTTGACTTGAAAAACCGGGTCCTCAGAGTGCACAATAGTTGTCATAGTACAAAGAAAGAACACGGAGGCGATGTGAAACAACGAATTTACCTGGTTTTTCTTCTTGCAGCCTGCTTCATCCTTTTTGCGACATGCCTTTATGCAGGGGATTTTCACATCATTGAAGAAAAACATGTCACGGTTGTCTTTGATCCATCACTGAGATCTGCCGCTCAAGACGTGGCCGATATGTTCCCGCATCTCAAGGCGAATCTTGAGCGAGAAATTGGGTGGGACCTGAATTTAATACCTTCCGTGCTCCTTATAAAGGACAGGAAACTGTTTCAACGCATGGCGGAAAGCCCTCTAACCGTGGCCTTTGCCGTCCCGGCAAGGAACCTGATCGTGATTGACTACACGAGGATGCTCGTTCGTCCTTTCAGCCTTGAAATCACCCTTAAACACGAACTGTGTCATCTCCTGCTTCATCATCATATCAGGGGGTATGATTTCCCGAGATGGCTTGATGAGGGGGTCTGACAATGGGTAAGCGATGGTATCGGGGATATCATTATGGATCAAAAGCGGTCGCTTCTGAACAGGGCCGCACTCAGGGGCAGGTTTATTCCTCTCGAATCACTAAAAAAGGGTTTTCCTCGCAATGATGAGGGCATGATATTAGCCTATGAGGAAAGCAAGAGTTTTGTGGCACATATCACCTCTAAATACGGTAAAGAGGGGATCCTGAGTGTCCTTGAAGGCATGAAAAATGCTGAAGCTGCGGATGCTGCCGTTTTAAAGGCCCTTTCAGCGCCGTTAAGGACCCTTGAAAAAGAATGGCATGAGTCCCTCAGCCGAAAAATGACATGGTTCACATATCTCAGCTATCATCTCTATGATATCCTTTTCGCGCTTATGGGCCTGATTGCAATGGTCGCCTTTGTCAAGATAATCTTGAGGAAAAGGGCTTACATAAAGGAAGAGATGGAGGATGGTCCGTGAATGGTTAGTAATTTTCTTGCCCCTCAGTATGGTTTCTCCTATAATCCGCATCTTTAAAGACCTGGATGCATGCGAGACGGTGTCGATTTTCGTGCGAGACAGGCTCCGGGCTAGCCCACGTATTAAAAGTGATCATCCGGTTGATGAATACGCCTCAAGACAACACATATCACGGGGAGCATTTAATGGTTTGCATTTGAATAGGTTACTCGCAAAAAAATCCCCCTCAATCCCCCTTTTTTAAAGGGGGGCCAGGGGGGATTTTAGATTGCAAACAATATGATGCTTTGAGTAATAATTCAGAAAGGAATCAACAAATGGAATTTCCGTATTTATTTTCACCTGTTAAGATAAATACAATGGAACTCAAGAACCGGATCGTTATGACGGCCATGCATTTGGGATATACCCCGAATGGAGACGTCACGGATTGCCTGATCGATTTCTACACCACGAGGGCCAGGGGCGGTGTGGGCCTTATCATTGCGGGTGGTTGCTCCATAGATGAATATGGCAGTATGTCCAGCATGATAGGGATAAATGATGGCCGTTATATTCCGGGGCTCAAAAGGCTGACCCGGGCGGTTCAGGCCGGAGGCTCAAAGATCGCAGCGCAGCTCTACCAGGCAGGGCGTTATAGCCATTCCGCCATGATAGGTGGTCGAAAACCTTTTTCCTCATCCGCCGTGCGTTCCAGATTAACGGGTGAAACCCCGAGGGCCCTCGAATTGGAGGAAATCCCGGGGGTCCAGGATAAGTTTGGAGAGGCGGCCTTGCGAGCCAGGGAAGCAGGGTTTGACGCGGTGGAGATATTGGCCAGCGCGGGATATCTCATCAGCCAGTTCCTCTCACCCATCACGAATCTGCGTGAGGATAAATACGGCGGCTCTTTGGAGAACCGAATGCGTTTCGGAATTGAAGTGGCCGAAAAGGTAAGGGCTGCCGTGGGCAAGGAGTACCCGATTCTCGTGAGACTGGCAGGAAATGATTTTATGGTAGGAGGAAATACGAATCAAGAGGCAAAAGTATTTGCCTTGGAGCTTGAAAAGGCGGGGGTGGATCTCTTTAACATCACGGGCGGGTGGCACGAGACTCGCATTCCCCAGTTGACCATGTCCGTTCCCCACCGGGCATATGTTTACTTAGCTCAAGGCATCAAATCCGCGGTTTCTACCCCGGTCCTTGCCAGCAACCGGATCAACGATCCTCGCACCGGGGAGGAGATTCTACGAAATGGAGAGGCCGATCTGGTGACCATGGCAAGGGCACTGATTGCGGACCCCCATCTTCCCAATAAGGCTAAAGAGGGAAAGTGCGATCTTATCTATCACTGTATTGCCTGTAACCAGGGCTGCTTTGACAATGTCTTTCAGATGAAGCCTGTCACGTGCATGGTTAACCCGAGGGCCGGAAAAGAAGGGGAGCTGAAGTCCGAGCCTGCGCCGGAACAAAAAAAGGTCCTGGTCATAGGAGGAGGTCCTGCCGGTATGAAGGCCGCATGTACGGCAGCCGAAAGGGGCCATCAGGTCACACTGATAGAAAAAAAAGATACATTAGGAGGGCAGTTGCTACTTAACCGCTGCATACCGGGAAGGAAAGAGATGGTCACGGCGGCAATTGATCTGGTTAATAATCTTAAGGCCCTGGATGTGGAGATCGTGCTCAATAAAGAGGCGGATATAACATTTTTAAAGGATATGTCTCCTGATGCAGTCGTGGTAGCTGCCGGGGCAAGGCCTATCCTGCCTGATATACCCGGGATTGACGGTAAAAACGTTGTCCATGCCTGGGATGTCTTGGCCGGGCGGGTCGGGGTCGGGAAAAAGGTTCTCATCCTGGGTGGAAATGCCGTTGGTCTGGAGACGGCCCTGTATCTGGCCGTCCAGGGAACCCTGTCGCCTGATGTCCTGCACTTTCTCATGACCAACAGGGCTGAGTCCATAGAGACCCTGACGGAACTGTTGAACAAGGGGAATAAGGATGTCACGGTTTTGGAGATGATTGACAAGGCAGGCAAGGACGTGGGGTATACCACCCGCTGGACCGTCATGGCCGAACTGAAACGTCTCGGCGTTAACATCATGACTAAGACAAGGGCCTTGGGGATCAAGCCTGAAGGCATGGAGATTGAAAGGGGGAATGGGGCGGATTTCCTGACCGCTGATTCTATTGTCATCGCTGCCGGTTCCTTACCGGAGAATGGCCTTGTGAGCGAAATTGAAAAGCTTGTCCGCGAAGTCCATACAATCGGAGATGCCAAAGAGCCCAGAAAGGCGTTGGACGCCATCAGGGAAGGTTATCTCGTGGGATTACAGATTTAAAAGGGATGTTGACCGTTCACGAGGTTATTAATAATGGATAGGCCCCGGAATAGCTCGAATGAAAAATTCAGAAAGAAATAAAAGTTGTGAGGTAAGGCTGACTGTCCCGTTTCATGATTTAGATCCCATGCATATTGTCTGGCATGGTAATTATCTCAAGTATTTTGATGTGGCAAGGTTCGCCCTTTTTGATAGCTGCGGAATCGATCTCTATGAATATTCCAAAAAGACAAACATCCTTTTCCCGGTAATTAAAACCTCTACAAAGCATATCATCGCCCTGCGGGATCGTGACGAATTGATATGCAAAGCAACCGTTATTGAGGCAAGGATCAAGATTGTGCTGGACTTCGAGATAAGGCGGGTTGGAAACAGCGAGATATGTGCCAAAGGAAGAAGCGACCAGGTGGCAGTAAGGTTTCCGGAAATGGAAATGATGCTTGAAATACCTGATGATATTCGCATGGCACTGGGATTTTAAGAATGGATGGAAACATTCAAAAGGGGCTGATCCTGGGAGTAGAGCGCATAGCCGCGTGGTCTGATCTCCTTGATGCAATAAATGTATTTCCCGTGGCTGACGGAGATACGGGCCGCAATTTGATGACAAGTCTTGTCCCTCTGAGGCATCCTGACAAAGACAGGCAAAAAACGATTCGTAGGCTCCTTTTTTCGGCCCGTGGGAACTCGGGGAACATAGCGGCCCGATTTTTGTCCGGGTTACTGACCGCGGATTCGGTGGATATCCTTCCTCAGGCGGCCGGGCTGGGAAGAGACAGGGCCTGGAAGGCGATTAACGACCCGGTACCGGGTACGATGCTCAATGTCTTTGATGCGCTGGTTGAGATTATGCAGCAATATGATTTCAAAAAACCGAATCAGGATATCTCTAATGTGATTAACCATCTGGAAAAGGCGGTGCGGTCCACTCCCGACTTTCTTCCCAGGCTTAAAGATGCCGGTGTGGTAGACTCGGGGGCACTCGGGATGTTCATCTTTCTCGAGGGATTTCTCAGGAGCTTAGCCGGGAAAGCTGATCAGTTCCAACCGGTCACATCCGTATTCAAGGGCCTGCTTCACGTCTCTCCCTCATTTTGTGAGCACCAGGAAGAAGGCTACTGTATTGATCTGGTAGTACGTTCCGGTGACAAAGCTTCGGAGGAAATTCAAAGGCTTTCACAATATGGAAACGAAGTGGTGGTCATTCCTCATCAGGACATTCTCAAGGTACACCTTCATGCCGGTGACAGGGATGAAACAAAAAAAGGGATCGAGTCCTTTTGCGATGTTGTTCAATGGACGGATGATGACCTCGGTAAACAGATAAGCCGTTTCAGACAAAGTAATGTCCATCGCTGCATCCATATAATGACGGATGCCGCCGGGTCTATAACACGCGAAGACGCGCGTGAATTAGGAATTACATTACTTGACAGCTATATTACGGAGGGAGACAAATGCCTGCCCGAAACCCTTTTCCCTCCCTATGAGCTGTATAAGGCCATGAGGAAGGGCTTGAAGGTATCTACATCTCAGGCCTCGGTATTCGAGCGTCATCAGCACTATCAAAGCGTTTTGAATCAGTATGATCGCATTCTATATCTTTGTGTGGGGTCTGTATTCACCGGTAATTATAATGTCGCCATGGAGTGGAAGGAAACAAACGACCCGTCTGACCGTCTGACCGTAATAGATACAACCGCCGCATCAGGCCGCCTGGGGACCATTGTTATGGCCGTGGAGAGATATTTGTCCGGGACGGACGACCCGGATTCCGTTATTGAATTTGCAAAGATGGCTGTTGATAAGTGTGAAGAATATGTCTTTCTTGACAGGCTTCAGTACCTGGCGGCCGGTGGAAGGCTGTCCCGGCCGAGTGCCTTCTTTGGTGATTTACTTCGTATGAAGCCGGTTGTCAGCCCAATGGCCGAAGGGGCAAAAAAGGTTGGGGTGGTGCGGAATCGGAAGGATCAAATACTGTTTGCTCTTGATAGACTTAGAGTATCCCTTTCCAAAGACTCTCCCGTTCTCATCATGCTTCAATATTCCGACAACAGGTCGTGGGTCAGAGATATGGTTATGAAGGAAATTGAGAGGCATTATCCCCTTGCTGATATCATACTGCAACCGATTTCTCTAACTTCCGGCGTTCACATGGGGCCGGGGACCTGGTCCATGGCGTTCCTGCCTGATTTTTGATTGCAGAGTCATGGCAAACGATATTTTGTCTGGCTTGAGGTTCTAATCACAGATGGGTCCAAAGAAAAATCATATCAACCTGCCCCTGTTAGCCTTTATTCTCCTCCTGGTTACGGGTCTTTTTGCTATCGGGATATCCCGAATGGAAATTGATACCGATATAGTAACATCGCTTCCTGACAATGACAGGGTCATATCAGATGCCAAATATCTGATTATGAACAATCCGATTCAGGATCAACTGGTCATCGATATCAGCCTTTCAAAAACAGACCCGGACACCCTTGTCGAAGGGGGTCGATTCATCGAAGGAGAATTGAGAAAGAGCGGCCTGTTTAAGAGCGTTGGGATCAACGAGGTTCGCGGTCTTTTTCCTGAGCTGCTTAATCACATAATAAACAACCTGCCGGTAATGTTCACTGAACAGGAACTTAATGAGAAGGTCGGGCCGTTATTGAAACCCCGGCGGATCCGCAAAAAACTTGAAGATGACCTTTCGGCATTGCTCGGAATCGAAGGGATAGGCCAGGCCGAAACAGTTTCAAAAGATCCCTTAGGCTTAAGGTACATAGCCATGGCCAGGCTGACACAACTCGCTCCTTCAAAGAATGCAAAGATATATCGGGGGCAGATCCTGTCAAAAGATGGCGGACATCTCCTTATAATGGCCAGGCCGAAGTCATCCGGTACGGATACCACCTTTTCCCGCATGGTAACCGGGCTCATCAAAAGCATATCCAAGGCATTGAATAAAAAATATGCACCCAAAGGAGCTGTTTTCAGCGTCAACCCGGTGGGGGCATATCGTGCGGCCCTGGATAATGAACAGATGGCAAAGAGAGACAGCCGGAGGGCGGTCCTTTTTTCCACATTAGGGATCGCGCTTCTTCTCCTCCTTGCCTTCCCCAGACCTCTCATCGGACTCCTGTCTTTTTTGCCGGCCATAGCCGGGACTCTGATTGCATTCTTCGTTTATTCACTCATGCACCAGACCATTTCAATCCTCACCCTGGGTTTCGGGGGGGCGATCATATCGATTACCGTTGATCATGGTATCGCTTATCTCCTGTTTCTTGACCGACCACATGAAACCTTTGGAAGACAGGCTGCCAGGGAGGTTCGGGCCGTGGGCCTGCTTGCTACTCTGACAACCGTGGGTGCCTTTTCAGCCCTTTCCATAAGCGGCTTTCCAATCCTCGCCCAGATAGGCCAGTTCGCCGCTCTTGGTATTGCCTTTTCATTCGTTTTTGTGCACACTGTTTCCCCTTTTGTTTTGCCTGTAATGCCCCCTGCGGGGAGGCAAAGAAGACTGCCTCTTCAAAGGGTCGTCAACAGGCTCGCCCTGGCAGGAGGAAAGAAGAAGGTGTATGCGGCCCTCGCACTAACATTATTTATGGTCTATTTTGCAAAACCGGAATTTCATGTGGATTTGAAGGCCATGAATACCATAACAGAGGAAACAAAGGCCGCAGAGGCCCTGGTTACAAGTGTCTGGG
>JAIOSR010000150.1 GCA_021107495.1 Desulfobacterales bacterium
AATTTTAGATATAAGAAGAGATGTTTCTTCCGGAGACATGGACCTTCTAAGCTGGTTGAATCACTATGGCATAAATGCCATCCCGGTGCTCACAAAGGCCGATAAACTTTCGCGGCAAAAGGCCCGGACAAGGGCCGGTGTGATCACTCGTCAACTCAAGGACATTTCACCCATTGAAACGATACTCTTTTCTGCAAAAACAAAAGAAGGTAAGGAAGAAATATGGGATAAGATAAGACTGGTTTCGGATTTCGATTTACCGGTTCCGCGTTAAAATTCTTTCAACGTAACCAAAGCACCTTTCTCTTTTCATATTTTTCTCATCCCTCTTTCCTAACTTCTATTTCCTCTTCCCTCATTGGGACTTCCCAAGTCCCTCAAGCCCATAGGCCTTGATCTTTTTGTGAAGGTTACTCCGTTCAATACCGATGGCTTCGGCCGTCTGTGAAATATTTCCGTTGTACTCGATGAGCTTTCTTTCAATAAAAACCCTTTCAAATTCGCTCCTTGCCTCTTTAAACGAACCGGACATAAAAGTCGGTTCAAAATCTTCCTTTATCTCCGATGGTCTGTTAAAGGGTGGCGGTATATCTTTGCCCCCAATAACATGGCCCGGTGTCATGATCATAAGCCGCTCTACCAGGTTTTTGAGTTCCCGGACATTGCCGGGCCATTCATATTTTTCAAGGACCTGAAACACATCTTCGGAAAATTCCTTTGGCTCCAGGTTGGTTTTCAGCGTGAATTCCTTGGCAAATTCATGCACAAGTCCGGAAATGTCCTCCGCACGTTCTCTTAAAGGCGGCACTTTCACGGGGATAACATTCAACCGAAAATAGAGATCGTCCCTGAAAGCATTTCTCTCAATCTCGGCCTCCAGATCCTTGTTCGTAGCCGCAATCACCCGAACGTCCACTTCTATAGTCCGTGTACCGCCCACCCGCTCAAATTTCTGTTCCTGCAAAATCCTCAGGGTCTTGGATTGCGCCTTCAGGCTCATGTCACCAATTTCATCCAAAAAGATAGTCCCTTCATGGGCCTTATCAAATTTTCCTCTTCTCATGGTAGATGCCCCGGTAAAGGCCCCTTTTTCATGCCCGAAAAGCTCGCTTTCAATCAGGTCCTCCGGAATAGCCGCACAATTGACCTCCACCATGGGTTTATGACTTCTGTCGCTTAATCTATGTATGGTATGCGCCACAAGCTCTTTTCCGGTGCCATTCTCCCCTGAAATCAGGACCCAGGCGTTCGTGGCTCCTTTATTTCCGTAATCGCCTTGCTGCTACCGGTTATCCTGTACCTGTCCTTGTCCTTCTCTTTGAGAAGGTCTATCTCCTCTTCGAGCCTGTAATAATCCAGGGCATTATTTACCGACAAAAGGAGCTTTTCAATGGAAAGGGGTTTTTCAATAAAATCATAGGCCCCCACCTTCGTTGCCTTTACGGCGGTTTCAATGGTGCCGTGGCCGGACATCATCACCACTTGAAGGTTCGGATATGCCTCTTTGATCTTCTCAAGCGTCTCAATTCCATCCAGTTCCGGCATCCATATATCCAAAAGAACCAGGTCGGGCATTACTTCATCTATTTTTTCCAGGGCCCGGACACCACTCTCAGCACAGATGGCCTCAAATCCTTCGTCCGAAAGGATACCCTTTAAGGATTGAAGAATGCTCTTCTCATCATCAACGATCAAAATCGTTCTGGCCATTTATTGCCCCGATACCCTTGAAAAAGGTTCCGTAAGATTTAGCCTCATCATTTCCAATGCAATTCCCGCAGTCCTCTCTGACGCCCCTCCCTTGCCAAGGCCCTCTTTAACCCTCTTCAGTTTGTCTTTCATCTTTAGCCGTAACTCCCGGTCCTCGAGAATAATTTCGACCTCCCGGGCAAGTCTCTCGGCTGTAACTTCATGCTGAATCAGTTCAGGCACTACCTCTTCACCTGCAATCAGGTTCACCAGCCCGATATAGGGAACCTTTATCAACATCCTCCCAAGCCAATAAGACACTAAAGAGACTTTGTAGGCAATGGCCATTGGAACACACATGATGGCCGCATCCAGGGTTGCAGTGCCGGACGCCACCAAAGCCGCATCACAAGCGCTTAAAACCTCGTGCACATCTCCCTGAATAACCTTGATTTCAACGGGTGAGTTATGGATAAAGGATTCTACAAATTCAGGGTCTATGGTCGGGGCCAATGGCAAAACGCACCGCATGTCGGAATAGCGCCGGCCAAGAAGCCCCGTGGCTTCGACCATGACAGGCAACAGATTCCTGATCTCTTCTTTCCGGCTTCCCGGCAAAAGCCCAACCACGGGATAACGAAATTCGGGCAAAAGTGAGTCATGATCGGTTTTTTTACCTTCAAAAGCATCCAGGAGAGGATGTCCCACATAATCCACTTTCATTCCTCTCCGCCTGTAAAATTCCTCCTCAAAGGGTAAAATCACGGCCATGCGATCAACGCGACGTGATATTTTTTTCACCCGCCTTTTTCGCCACGCCCACACCTGCGGGCTGATATAGTACAAGACCGGTATCTGAAGACGTTTTGCAATTCCGGCAATATGGATGTTGAAGTCAGGATAATCGATAAGGATGAGAAGGTCGGGACGCTTATCCTTCAGTATGGATTTGAGTTTCTTAGAAGCCCTGACTATTGTTTGAAGCCTGCTCAAGACCTCTGTTAATCCAACAACAGCCATATCTGAAGAGGAGAAGAGAAGCTTGACTCCTGCTCGCTCCATTTTTTTTCCGCCGATGCCCCGGAATTTGATGTCGGGATC
>JAIOSR010000502.1 GCA_021107495.1 Desulfobacterales bacterium
AGGTTATTGCCGCTGCAAAGAATTCCGGTCCCGCGCTCTCGACACTCTGGGATAAAATCATTGAAAGCCTTCCTGAATAGCCTTTACAGTAGGCTCCTCACAAGAATCTGTGGCTAATAATTTGTGTTCAAAGGAAAAGACTTCATGACCCGGTCATAGGGTATAACTACTGTTACTATCCTAATAATTATGACCAGAAAAAACATGATCTCAATCTGTTGCTAAATTTTAGATTGAAGCTTGGCCCACATATTCTAATGAGGAACCTTTAAAGCAAATTGTTAGCTAACCTCCAACAAGACCTTAAGTGCATCCGGCCTTGCGGCCCGCTCAAATGCCTTCAATGCCTTCTCAATGGGGTACCTCGCGGTTATCAGTCGATCGAGGGGCATATCCGGATAAGACTCCAGCATTTGGAAGCCATCCTTAAATTGTCCGCAACGCGAACCCACCAGTCTCTGCTCATTGACCACGAGCGGCGATAAATTGAGCTTTCCCTGAGAAGCTAACGTTGATTTGAGGACAATTGTTCCGCGTGGCCTGCATAGAGACATGGCTTCGGTAATACCTTCGCCTGAACCGGTAGCCTCAACCACGATATCTGCCCCTGCTTCTACCTCATCTGCACCATGGGCAGTTTTGAGATGTCGCCATTTGGCCAGGTTGAGCTTTTCCGGATGGTGTCCAATTAGGGTTACGTCGGTAACTACGGTTGTGAGTACCCATGCACAAAGGATCCCGAGTCTCCCCCCACCCAGAACAATGACCCGTTCCGAACCCTTAAATTTCACCTGCTCCAATATCTCACACGCTGCTGACAGCGGTTCGATTAAAATCGCCCTGTGATCAGGTATGGAGTCCGGTATTTCATGAAGATTGTTAACGGGCAGCATGCAATAATCGGCCATGCAACCGTCAAGATCAAGAATCCCTAAAACCCTGCGGTTGGTACAGTGCCGTCCTAAACCATTCGCACACCACTCGCACTGTCCGCAACCTGCATTGATCTCTCCTGACACTCGCTTATTTATATTGTGCGCATCATCACACTGCTCAATCACCCCGATGAATTCATGGCCCAGAATGCCATGAAATTCCTTGTATCCCTTCATCAGTTCCATGTCTGTCTTACAGATACCGGCGGTCAAAACCCGAATAAGTGCCCAGCCGGGCATTATTTTCCGAAGCGGATAATCGGGCACAAATCGTAATTCATGATCAAATACAACGGCACGCATGGTAGAAGATGTCATATGGGTTCCTCCTGCCCTATTTAATCCAAAGGGACTTCAAATGATAATATCTTCAAAAAAAACCAGAAAGGCTCACGACAAACCCACGAAGCGATGATATGTATTAATCCTTACCTTGACGTATTCATCTAAGACATTTACCATACCACCGCAAAAGTGAAAAGGGGGGGCTTCGAGGTCCAAGTTCCGGAATGAGGTCCGGCCCTGTAGGATCACCGGTTTACGTTGGCTTAATATTTCCGAGGTGCTACTATGCAACAGGTAGATATTATTATAAAAAACGGTACGATTCTGACCATGGATAAAGAAAACACGGTCATTGAAAACGGTCATATCCATGTAAGGGGAGACACTATCTCCCGAATGGGGTCCGGCGACAATTTGACCATTGATGCCGAAAAAATCATTGACGCGCATGGCGGCCTGATCCTGCCCGGTCTCATAAACGGTCACACCCACGCAGCCATGAGCCTTTTCAGGGGGCTTGCCGATGATCTTCCCCTCATGGATTGGCTCAACAACTATATCTTTCCGGCCGAAAGAAGAATTGATGCTGATTTTGTTTTTACGGGAACGCTTTTGGCCTGCGCCGAGATGATCATGTCTGGTACGACAACATTTTGTGACATGTACCTGTTTGAGAAAGAGGCGGCAAGGGCGGCCCGGAAAGCGCAAATGAGATGTCTTGTAGGAGAAGTCCTGTATGACTTCCCTTCCCCCAACTACGGACCCGTTGAAAAAGGCCTGAAATACACGGAATCGCTGATTAAAAAATGGCAGGATGATCCCCTGGTTTCGGTTGCAGTGGAACCCCATTCCCTTTTTACCTGTAGTCCCGATCTTCTGATCTCGGCAAATGAAATGGCATTAAGATACAAGGTCCCAATGATTATTCACGTGGCTGAAACATTGAACGAAGTTGCCGAGGTAAAAGAAAAATATGGCAAGCCACCTGTTGAATATCTCCATTCGTTAGGTCTCCTCGATTCCCACCTGATCGCCGATCACTGTGTGCATGTCAATGAGCAGGACATTGAAAAAATGGCTGAGTACGGAGTAAAGGTCATTCACAATCCTGAAAGCAACATGAAATTGGCGTCAGGTATCGCCCCCGTCACCGAACTGTTAACCAAGGGAGTGACCGTGGGTCTGGGAACGGATGGCTGTGCTTCCAACAACAACCTTGATATTTTTACGGAGATGGACATGGCAGCCAAACTCCACAAGATCCGGACCATGGACCCAACAGTACTCGACTCCGTTACGGTGTTGAGGATGGCAACCATTGAAGGGGCTAAGGCGTTGGGGATGGAAGATATCACTGGCTCCCTGGAACCGGGGAAAAAGGCGGATATTATCATCCTGGACCTTGATAAGCCGCACCTGACTCCCATGTACAACCCCTATTCCCATATTGTTTATTCGGCAAGGGGAAACGATGTAAGCCATTCAATTATAAACGGTCAGCTGGTTATGGAAGATCGTAGACTGCTGAATCTTGACATAGAGGAAATTATGGAACGGGCCAGGGAAAAGGCCATAAAAGTGAGGGAATGGGTTTCTGTTTGAATATTGACTATTGAAAATTGAATAACTGGGTATGCAGTTCGCTCAACCTCATATCGTCTGTGAGGCCAACACATGAAAAGACACTTGAATATCGAACACCGAACAAGAAATTTCGAACCACAGAGGTTAAAACACTTCGACATTCGACATTTCTTGTTCGAAATCCTGCGGTTTTCATTGATAAAGGGACACCCCCAACATCTACTTTTCAATATTCTGTAAGCGGTTGAGTAAAGTGTATACCCACTATTGAATATTCGTAAAAAGATCAAGTTCCTGTTCCTGAGGCCTATAACCCTTTGCTATTGCAATATGTAAATTATACTTTTGTGTATTTTGTCCACCCTCCGTAGCAGGCTACTGCGGAGGACGGGTGCCTTTTTGCGTGTCGTAGCGTAGCGTAGATCCCGCCATCGGGACCCTGTGGAATGCGAAGACTATTCCTCCGGGGCGGCTATAA
>JAIOSR010000384.1 GCA_021107495.1 Desulfobacterales bacterium
ATTGTACACAGCCCTGGTTTTTCTTCCCGGACGACCTTCAGGATATCCATGCCGTCGATGTCGGGCAGCTTCATGTCCAGCAGAAGGATGTCATAGGTACCCTCACGAATGGCGTCTAATCCGGCCTTTCCGTTGTTCCTCAAGGTTACGGTGTGCCCCTGTTCCGACAGAACCAACTCGCAGGCGTCACAAATGACACTTTCATCGTCAATAACCAGTACTCTGAGTAATTCCATCATGCCCCCTCCTTTCCTTCGAGTTTTTCAGCCAGGATAGGAAATTCAATCATAAAACGAGTGCCTTTGCCCAGTTCACTGAAAACCCGGATATCGCCCTCATGATTTTTGATTATCCCGTAACTGACGGATAATCCGAGCCCGGTTCCGTTGGCGCGGGTAGTGTAGAAAGGCTCGAAGATTTTTTTGACGTTCTTTGCGGAAATGCCGCGGCCGTTGTCAGTAATCTCGACCGTGATTTTGTTCTGCAGCGGATCCACGGTGCTATTAACCGTGACCAGGCCATGTTCTTCGACGGCGTGCAGGGCATTGAGCAAAAGATTGACAAATACCTGTACGATCTGATTTTCATCCAAAGACGTCTTTACCATGTCTTGAGCCAGATCTTTTTCAACGGTAACACGCCGCACGTAAAACTCATTTTCCACAATGCCCAGGGCGGTTTTAATAATATCGTTGGTGTCGGCCGGGACCTTTTGAGGTTTCTCATCCCGCGCGAATTCGAGCAGCCCCTGGATGATAGTTTTACACCGCTGAGTTTCCCTGATGATAATTTTCAAGCCTTTTTCGAGGGGATCGCCCTCCGGTACTTTTTTGCTCATGTTGGAGCTGAAAAGCAGGATGCCTCCCAGGGGATTGTTGATTTCGTGAGCAATTCCAGCGGCCATGCGCCCTAACGATGACAATTTTTCCATATGGGTTGCCATATGCGTGAAGTGCTCCTGCTGGTTTTCCATAAGCTGGACCCGCTTAATGACACAGGCACAGTGCGCAGCCACCGTGACCATAAAATCCAGTTCGTCTCTGGAAAACTCCCGTTGATTGCTCAGGTAGATGCGAATGATCCCAAACATCTGATCCTGGATGGCCAAAGGTACGTCGAGCATCATGCGAATGCCTTCATCCCACTTTTGCTGCGGGTATTCAACACGGGGGGCATTCCAGATGTCCGTGATAATCTTAACTTTGTGCAGTTCGGATGTCTCAGCTAAAATTTTTTCAGTGGAAACAGGACCTTTGGAAAGATAGTGCTCGCCTAATCCATAGGCTGCACGAACCTCGAACAGATTTGTTCCTTCGTTGAGAATCCTGAGCAGGGCGCCTTTGGCGTCCAGAACTTTGGCAGATTTGGTTACCACCACATTGAGGACATCCTGGAGACTTCGGCTGCCGTGCATAGATCGAATGATATCTCGAAACACGTTGAAATAATTTTCAAATTTAGTTGAACTGGTCATAAAAATTCTCCCATTTACAAACGATGCCGCGATCCCCCCATCCATTGATGCCGACTGCCACTCACAGAAATATGATATAGACTTAATTCAAAGATTTTGTCAATAATTTCATAAACACAGGGCTTGTCGATCTCCATCGCTCCCTAATCCCTTGAACCCTCAAATTCTGAAGGCCTTTTTTTCAGCACTAATTGGGAGAGTCATCATATGCCTTTGAAGGGGCCTTAAAAAATCAGGGAAAAAACTTGACAAAATGAAAAGGCACGCATAAATAAAGAAGTTTGTTAAAAAAATCAGAGCATCCTGCGTCTGACATCTTCAGTAATGCGGGGCTGATTCATTTGAAAACGTGCGGTAGGAAAACATGGCAAAAAAGACGAAAAAAGGTAGAATAACAATTGACAGGGAATTGTGCAAGGGCTGTTACCTTTGTGCCTGGGTATGCCCCAACCATCTGATAGAGGTCTCTGATAAACTGAATCAGAAAGGTTATTACCCGGCCGAATTCAAGGAAACAGACGAAAAAGAGGAAAACCACAAATGCACGGGCTGCGCCATATGCGCGACCATTTGCCCTGACATAGCAATAGAGGTTTATCGTGGGTGAAAAACAATTAATGAGGGGAAGTCATGTGATCGGAGAGGCCGCAGTGCGCGCCGGGTGCCGCTTTTACGCGGGCTATCCCATCACCCCGCAAAATGAGCTGACGGAATACGCCGCAAGTGCCATGGCAAAACTGGAAGACGGCACTTTCATACAGGCGGAAAGCGAAATTGCTGCCATAAATATGGTTATAGGCGCATCCATGGCAGGTGCCAGGGCCATGACCAGTTCTTCCAGCCCGGGCATCAGCCTTAAGCAGGAAGGTATTTCCTATCTTGCCGCCCAGGAACTTCCGGCAGTCATCGTCAATACCATGCGGGGAGGCCCCGGTTTGGGGAATATCGCGCCCGCACAGGGTGATTATTTCCAGGCAACCCGGGGAGGGGGTCACGGAGATTACCGTACCATAGTACTGGCACCGGCTTCGGGTCAGGAATCGGCAGACCTGACCAGAAAGGCATTCGATTACGCTGACAAATACCTGACACCGGTCATGATCTTAGGTGACGGCATGATGGGTCAGATGATGGAGCCTGTTGAATTCCCGGAACCCGTTGATCTAAGCAAACTGCCGCCCAAACCCTGGGTCCTTGACGGGGCCGTCGGAAGGCCGAGCAGGCTTATCAGATCTCTCCTGTTGGACACTTCCGTGGAAGAAGACCACAACTGGAAGCTTGCGAGAAAATACGAGACCATCGCACGGGAGATAGTCGGCGGTGAAACTTATATGACGGAGGATGCCCGTCTCGTGATCATTGCCTACGGGACCGCGGCCAGAATCGCCAAAGGGGCGGTCAAAAGGGTCAGGGAAATCGGGCTCAAGGTAGGGCTTTTCCGCCCGTATACGCTTTTCCCTTACCCGAACCGCATGATAGTGGAAATGAGCAGGTTTGTGAAAGACTTCCTTGTTTTTGAGATGAGCACCGGTCAAATGGTAGAGGATGTCAAATTGGCCCTTGAGGGCAGGAGCAACGTGCATTTTTACGGGCGTCCGGGCGGAATTGTCTCCACACCCGATGAAATAAGTAAGGAGATTAACAGCCTTTACCACCGCCGACATTTGGAAGAGGAATAAAAATGGAAAAAAAGGTTTTCCAGAGACCTAAATATCTTAAAGATGCTGTTTTTCATTACTGCCCCGGCTGCGGACACAGTATCATCCATCGTCTGTTGGCAGAGGTACTTGAAGAACTTGATATCGGTGATAAGGCCATCGGGGTACCGCCCGCCGGCTGTGCGGTCCTGGCCTATAACTATTTTGACGTGGACATGGGAGAGGCCGCTCACGGCAGAGGCGCCGCAGTTGCCACCGGAATCAAACGGATACTTCCGGACAGGATTGTATTTACCTATCAGGGCGACGGAGACATCGCGGCCATAGGCACGGCAGAGACCATCCATGCCGCCAACAGGGGTGAAAATGTCACGGTCATCTTCGTTAATAACGGGACCTACGGCATGACAGGCGGCCAGATGGCTCCCACCACGCTTCCCGGTCAAAACTCCACCACTACCCCCGGGGGCCGGGATCCGGACAGGGATGGACCGCCCATTGACCTGAGCCAGATGTTGGCCATTACAAAGGGCAGCACCTATATTGAGCGGACCGCAGTTAATTCATACAAGAATATCAAGCGGACAAAAAAGGCCCTCACAAAGGCCTTCAAGACACAGATGGCGGGTCTGGGCTTTTCATTGGTAGAGATCCTTTCACCCTGTCCCACCAACTGGAAGATGTCGTCCGTGGATGCGGCCAAATGGGTGGACGAGACAATGACAAAGATCTTTCCCTTAAAAGTCATAAAGGATGAAACAGGGAAAAGGATTGATAATTGACGATTGACGATTGTCGATTTAGTGGGCTGGAAGTTGTAACATCTCAATAAATTAGAGAAATGGCTTACAGCAAACTGCGGCATCATATAATTTCCGTCAACTTTTTAAGAACTTACAGGAAGTTTTTAGTAGTCAATCTTCAATAGACAATTTTCAATTTCACAGGGTGATTTTATATTATGACCAAAAAAACAGTTTTTTCAGGATTCGGGGGACAGGGTGTCCTCATGATGGGTTATGTACTGGCAGTATCGGCCATGAGGGACGGAAAGGAAGTTACCTATCTACCTTCTTACGGGGCCGAGGTTCGAGGAGGAACGGCCAATTGTACGGTGGTCGTGTCGGACGAGGAGATATTCTCTCCCGTGGCCTCTTCTCCCGACTATGCAGTCATAATGAATAACCCCTCTTTAGCCAAATACGAAGGTATGATCAAAGAAGGGGGCACGATAATTCTCAACTCAAGTCTCGTGGACACTGTTCCTCCCAGGAATGACCTGGAAATCGTCAAGGTGCCTGCCAATGATATCGCAAAAAAACTGGGCAGTGAACGTACCATTAACATGATAATGTTGGGCGCCTTTGTGGCCAAGACAAAAATTACCTCTCTGGACTCGATCATGAACGGTCTTACCGAAATCGTAAAGGGCAAAAAGGCCAGCGTCATGAAGTTGAACCGGAAGGGCATGGACAAGGGCGCGGAGTATGCCGCAAAAGCTTAAGCTTTCAGCAAAAACAACCGGTTATCCGGAAAATATCATAAGTCCGAATGCTGACCGCTGATCGTTGAAAGCTTTTTAATAAGGAGCATTAAAATGAAAACCGTAAAACAGATCGATCTCTTATTGAAAAATGAACCGGGGACACTGGCCATGTTGAGCGAACTTTTAGGTGCCAACGGTATAAATATCATTGCGTTCTACGTGACTACCGAAAAAGATGAAGGGAGACTTCATTTTGTGGCCAATGATCCGGATAAGGCCGTCAATGTTTTAAAAACAGCCGGTTATAAGATAGATGAACAGGATGTGATCGCCTGCGAGACCCCCCACCATCCGGGCGGCCTGAACGCGGTATTAAAACCGCTGAAAGCTGCTAAAATAAATGTGGATTACATATATCCATGCATTGGAGCGAGCGAGACGACCGTTTTGATCTTGGGAGTGGGCCCTTTGAAGGAAGCCGTGACAATCATGGAGGACAACTGGATCCGTGTTTTAGGTAAAGAGCTGTATCACATTTAATCTAGCCGTAGCCACCCCAGAGGAATAGGCTATATCATTGATTAGTCGGCAAAAAGTTGATAAAGGGTCTTCACATGGAAAGACCCGTTGAACAAATTGGCAAAAATTCCTCGCAGGCCCTGGTAAAATTTCTGATCCTCTTCGCCTTTCTAATTATTTGCGTCTGCCTGTTTCGCTTTACACCCGCCAAAGACTATCTCACGCCCCAAGTCCTGGATCTTTTTCTCAAAACCCTTGGTCCCTGGGCCCCTTTCACATATATACTGATTTTTGCGGTCGGTCTTTGTGTGGCCGTGCCCGCCAGCATACTCATTCTGTTAGGGGCCGGTATTTTTGGGGCTTACTGGGGTTTTTTATATGCATGGATAGGGGCGGTGACGGGCGCCAGCGGTGCCTTTTTTATCGGTCGAACCCTGGGAAGGGATTTTGTAGGATCCCTTATCGGAGACAGGCTAAAAAAATATGACGACGCCATAGAGAGAAACGGCTTTGCAACCGTCCTGTACCTGCGATTGCTAAATACACCCTTTATGCCCATGAATTTCGGCATAGGCCTGACCAAGGTCGGTTTCCGTGATTATGTTTTCGGCACGGGCCTGGGTATTATGGCATCATTTTTTTTTGTTGCCTTTTTGGGTG
>JAIOSR010000015.1 GCA_021107495.1 Desulfobacterales bacterium
GATTGTGCTGTTAATCAGCGGAAACTACACATGAAGTGGCAGACTGAAAATGCCGAATATGTCTCTGCACCGGAAGGTTGACGGCTCCTGTGAGTTTGGCGTTTATCAAACCCCAAGTTCCGCATCTGGGCGACCAAGATCTTGAAGGAATTCATTTCAGTATTTGCCAGGGAAATCAAACGGATTCAGGGCAAGCAAGAGGGTTCAGAAATTCCTGTCCGACTCCAAGGGCCGGAAATACCCCATAGAATAGTTCTCAAAGCAGCAATAAATTGTCGCATATTGCAGCGTTGCGAATTATAATTCAGCATCAATGTTTGGGAGGGTTTTATTGTGGGTACCGCAGTGAGAATCTCTGATAATTTGGTCCGGGAGGCCAAATTATTCAGTAAGGTAGATAATCGTTCTGTAACCGGGCAGATCGAACACTGGGCAAAAATTGGCAAGTGCGCTGAGGAAAACCCCGAGTTGTCGTATAGTTTGATCAAGGAGATCTTGATTGGCCTCGAAGAGCTTGAGCATGGGGAATCTTCAGAATACTCATTTGGATAGTCGCCAATGAAAGTTATACAATCTCGCTCTTTTGAGAAAAAAATCAAAAGGTTCAGAAAACAAGATAAAAAGAGATTAGACAGGCAAATCCGGAGGATACTGGATAATCCTGGTATTGGTCTGGAGAAAAAAGGAGACCTTCGAGGAATTTTTGTTCATAAATTCAAGATCCAAACCATCCAACACCTATTGTCCTACCGATTTGTTGGTGATGCCCTGGAATTGATAATGATCGGACCTCACGAGAATTATTATAGAGACTTAAAAACATATTTGAAGGGTAGGTAGCTGACAAAGGCGAACCAGTCAAAGGAGCAGGGGGTTTTGCTCAACTCCACACAAAGGATATATGGGCAAAATCCGGGTTTTATGTCAGGAA
Source organism: Desulfobacterales bacterium (assembly GCA_021107495.1). Lineage (GTDB taxonomy): Bacteria > Desulfobacterota > DSM-4660 > Desulfatiglandales > Desulfatiglandaceae > JAIOSR01. The sequence goes on from JAIOSR010000015.1 coordinate 932, forward strand.
CAGGTATCTTGTCCAACATGTCGAGTCTTTTGACTCACCGGATCATTGTTTGTAGTTTTCAATGTTCATGACAAAGTCTTCAAAGTTTTTTTCCAGAAGAAACCGGGAAATCATTTCACCGACCTTGTCGGCAGTATCAACAGTGTAATATCCTTTGTCACCCGTGCCGGCGATCTTTTTGGCATTTTCGACAATCGCCTGAAGCGAGGCAGGGGTCATCTCAACATTAATGCGAACGGCAATGGTGTTTTTTGATTCAGTCATTTAACTTACCTCTCTCTGTCGTATTTGAATTATGAGGCTTTATTTGAAACAGACTATTTAAAGTACCAAGTACCCTATATTCAGAATCCAGATATATCAATGATACTAAAATGTCAACGGGTTAAGACACGGTACTTCCCAGGACAGCCAGGTCTTTTTCCTTGACTATGGACCTCCATTCCCCTATTTTAAATCCCACAATGATTATCTTGTAAAAACATTGAGTTACATGGATCATCTCCCGATTAGTCGCAATTAATTAAAGCAGGACAACTGGATTACTTCCAATTGAGCAGGAATTATCACGCAGGGTTCAAGGATTCGAGGGTTCAGGGGTTCAAGTGAAAGGATTAAAAGATTAAAGAGATCCGAAAGCCTGGAAAAAGTGATATGAACATTTTTTAGCAATATATAGAATAAATGCTATTAAAGTCTTTAAAAAACAAACCCTAGAATCCTTGTAACCTCTTCTCCAACTGAATTGGAGAAGAACCAGTTACATTAACTGAAAGAATTTAAGAGCCCGGCCCGTCCCTATGACCACTCGAAGAGTTCTCATATTTGTACCCACGATTATTGTCCTCATTTTACTACAGTCCTATTTCTGGGTGCCCACCTATGATCAACAGACAAGGGGTAATCCCGAACGGCTCCATGAATACATAGCCGCTTCAATAGGTGATGCCAGTATCTTGAACCCTACCCTTTCTGCAGATTCCGCCAGCAGTGATATTAACTCCAAGGTCTTTGAAGGGCTTATTGACCGCGATGAGGATCTGCGTTTCAGGGGACGTCTTGCCACCTCCTGGAAGGTCCATGAAGAGGCTTATTTTTACGTTGATGAATCAGTTGACATTCCGGGACTGGGAAAAGCAGGTGCCGAAGAAATCGTGAATCTCATCAAAGAGGCAAAGAAGGAGGGACATGCCTCGGAACCGGGTCTTAAGGCCTCCCTGGACCTGATTGAAAAGATATCTATTATCCCGCCCAGGGAATTTACAGTAATAAGGCGTGTGAAAGATCCAAAAAATGAAAAAAGAGAAGCGGAAGTAAAGATTCGCATTAAGGCACCCCAAAGGATCAAGTTCACCCTTTCCAGGGTGGATCAGGACCTTTTCCGAAATCTTTCCAAGCTTTTCGGCAGCAACTATTTTGCGTCTTTTAAGGGAGAGAAATTTTTGAGTACGGAACCTGAGGTGGACAAAAAGAACCTTGCTGCATATGCGGGCGAGCTTGTCCCGGCCACGGAGCACAATCCAGCCCTGGTTTTCCACCTCAGGCCCAATGTCAGGTTTCATGACGGTCATGTTTTTGACGCCGGTGATGTCAGGTTTACATTTGAGGCGATCATGAACCCAAAGAACCTCTCTCCTCGAATTGCAGACTATGAACCGGTCAAGGCGGTTGAGGTGATTGATCCCCTGACCGTCCGCATTATTTACAAAAGGCTTTATTCGCCGGCGATCGGTACCTGGGGCATGGGGATCCTTCCGGAGCATCTGCTTAACGATCAGGCCCTCAAAGCAGAGGCCGTTCGTCTCGGAAAAGACCCGAATGCATTTTCCATGAGGCACAGCAGCTTCAATCGCAGTCCCGTGGGATGCGGGCCCTTTGTGTTTCGTGCATGGAAATCTGATCAGTACATCAATCTGGAACGTTTTGACGACTACTGGGATGGACCGCCCAACTATGACTCCTATATGTTTCGTATAATTCCCGATTTGCTGACCCAGGAAATGGAGTTTTACGCCGGGACCATTGACAATTACGGGGTTCAGCCCCATCAGGTGAAACGTCTCAAAACAGATCCCAGGTTCCAGAGCTTTTCCGGCACTTCATTCGGCTATACTTACATTGGATACAACATGCGGAGAAAACCTTTTGATGACCCAAGGGTTCGCAGGGCTTTGGGTATGGCCATAGATGTGGACAAGATCATAGATTACGTGCTCTATGGTCAAGGGGAGTCGATGACCGGTCCATTTGTGAAACAAACGGATTACTATAACCATAAAATAAGACCCCTTCCGTATGATCCACAGGGTGCCCTGAAGTTGCTGGAGGAGGCAGGATGGAGGCGAAATACTGAGGGCTGGCTTGAAAAAGAGGGGCAAAAACTCCAGTTCACCCTCATTACAAACAGTGGTAATGATCTCCGCAAAGCAATCCTGGCCATTGCCCAGGATGCGTGGAAGCAGATCGGTATTGATGTGCGCACAGATCTCCTGGAGTGGTCCGTGTTTCTGCAGGAGCGTGTGGACAAGGCGGATTTTGATGCATTGATCTTAGGCTGGAGCATGGGCATCGAACCCGATCTATACCAGATATGGCATTCAAGCCAGACCCATCCCCATCAATTGAATTTTGTGGGCTTTAAGAACAGGGAAGCCGATGATCTAATCATAAAGATCAGACAGGAATATGACCATGACAAGCAGGTCCGGTATTGTCACAGGCTTCATGACATCATTGCCCGGGAACAGCCTTACACTTTTTTATACGTGGGGAAATGGACTGCAATTTTAGACAAGAGGATCGTGATCAAGAAAGTTGATGATGCGGGGAACGTACATTACAAAAAGATCAAGCCCACGAAAACGGGCAACTATTCTTTTTATTTCAACAAGTGGATAAAACTCCGGGAGGCTCCCGGTTTTGAACCGGACGGATAAGGAAAAAACCGGCGGTTGGAATAATGTAATTTACGTGTGACTCTTTTATCAAACTTTAGACACTTTAGCTCACTTTAGGCACTTTATATGTTATCATTTCTCGGACGCAGCGTTATACAAAAGACCGTCACCCTGTTTTTTGTGTCGGTGGTATCCTTTCTGATCATCCATCTTGCTCCCGGCAATCCCAGCCAGGTGGACCCTATGAACCCCAAGTTCACGCCGGAGATGGTGGAACGGTTTCAAAAAGAATTTCATCTGGATAAACCCCTATATACTCAATATCTGTTTTTTTACAGGGATCTCTTCACGGGAAAGACCGTTTCATGGAAAGACAATCAATCCGTACTCAAAAAAATATGGGAGCGATTTCTCAACAGTCTTCCACTCTTTATTGTTGGCACCATCCTTACCTGGACACTCTCCTTTCCCATCGGGATCAGATCAGCCATTTTCAGGGGAGGGGTATATGACAGGAGCGCCACATTTCTCGCTTATCTTCTGATATCCATTCCCGGGTTCTTTTTTGCCTACATACTGATTATTTTTGTGGTGACCCATTTCCACGTGCCCGTCATCGGTATGGAGACCTTTGGGCTTGGGGCTTCTTCCTGGCCCCATGTAGTCATGGACCGCGTATGGCATCTCCTGCTTCCTTCCGTGCTGGGCGCAACCGGCGGTATTGCGGTGCTGTCCAGGTATGTGCGCAGTCAGATGCTTGAGGTGGAAGGGCAGGATTATGTGCGCACGGCAAAGGCCAAGGGATTATCTCCGGAACAGGTCCATTACAAGCATGCCCTCAGGAATGCCCTGCTGCCCTTTGTGACTATGTTCGGTCTTATTTTGCCCGGCTTGATCGGGGGATCTGTCATTATCGAATCCATTTTTTCCTGGCCGGGTATGGGGAGGATGGCCTATGAGGCCATTCTTGCAAGAGATTATCCTTTAATCCTGACAGTCAACTTTGTTTCCGCAGTGCTGGTTCTGGCAGGCTCTATCTTGTGGTAGATCCGAGGATACGATTATAGAAGTGAGCTAAAGAGATTGAAATGACTAAAGTGCCTAAAGATAGTAAGACTATTTCGCAAGATATTCGGGCAGGGGAACTCCTGGCCCCGAAACGGACCAGACTGCAGGAATTTTGGCGGCTCTTCAGGCAGAACAGGCTGGCCATTATCGGCCTGATAATATTCATTCTTTTCTTTATAACCGCCCTTATGGGGCTCTTCCTTACTTCAGGACAGGACCCTGTTTTTGATCCTGCCTTAGTAAGGCTCCAGGAAAAACTCCTGCCTCCCCTATCCAAACCAAATCCGGACTCCCTGAAGCCTGATCCGTTTCCGGGCGCGGGGCTGTATCTGATGGGGACTGATGATCTGGGTCGGGATGTTTTTGCAAGGATGCTCCAGGGGGCTTGGGTTTCGCTCACCGTGGGATTTGTGGCCGTGGGTATAGCAGTCCTCATCGGCATACTAATGGGAGGAATCGCAGGCTACTTTGGGCAGAACCATGTCAGGGTAGACCACATCCTTATAATTTGTCTTATGTCTGTGGGTGGGGTAATGCTTGCCGTGGGAGAGGCCTATTCAGGTGCGGGGTTTCTTGTTGTCGGCGTTGTGTTGTTTTTTTTATCGCTCTTTTCAAAAAAGGCAACGGGTAAGAAAGCTATGCCAAAATGGATGAACATACTCCGCAAAGGCGCCATTTCCGTTGATACCCTGATCATGCGGATTGTGGATATAATGCTTTGCTTCCCGAGCTTTTTCCTGATCCTGACCGTGGTGGCCCTTCTCCCTGCAAGCATATACAATATTATGATTGTCATCGGGCTGACAAGCTGGATGGGCGCCACGCGTTTTGTTCGTGCTGAATTTCTCTCGCTCAGGGAACAGGATTTCGTGAGTGCCGCAAGGGCACTCGGTGTAGGTAACTTCCGGATTATTTTTCGACACA
>JAIOSR010000046.1 GCA_021107495.1 Desulfobacterales bacterium
ACAACAAAACCCCACCTCTCTTTATGAGAAACGGGGCTTTTTGCGATCATTTAGCATTTTCAAACCTTGTTTAGGTTGAAAGAAGAGAATCTCTTTTTAGAAATGCTTATCGGTTATATTTGAATAAGTAAAATTTAGTGTGAATAATTTCTTTTACTGAAAAATCTCATATTGGTCAACCTATTTAATCGGGTGAATCACAACATGACTTTTAAACTCCAAGACTTCATCACGTCCCTCTTCCACTTCTTTTGCCGTGAGCACCAGGTCCCACAACCTGCCGTTGGGGGTCAACAGCCGCCTGGAGAAGTCGGGTTCGAGCAGGAATTTGTCAAGATGACGGAACAGGCCGATCTCCCCTCCCGCTACCTGAACGGCTCTTCGATGGTCATGAAATCGAAAACATACGGGTCTTTCAGAGCCTGTTGCGCGAGGTCGGATTGCGGGGAAGGCAAGAGGTTGTCATTTTTTTTACAGCCTTGCCCTGCTGCTCATATGCGTTGCCGTCGATTTGCAGGGCAACAATATTTCGGCTCCAGCCGTTTTGAATGGTTTGCTGCATGTACCAATGGCGCTTGTTGATATCTTTGACCTTTTGAATGAGCAGAATATTGTGTTCCCATGGTAATTGTACAACAAGCTGTTTCAAATTTGCCCATTCAGGAACAGAAAATTGCGCCACAGCCTGTGGTAAATTTGAAAAGATTAACGGATAGACACGGTAAAACTGAATCATTCGCCCAATATTTTGTTGTAAAAACCCTTTCACTTCCGGCAACTCCTTTTTCAGCTCCCTTGCAACTTGTGGAAGAACACCAGCGCCCCAGCCTTCTTTTTGCTTGCGTTTAACAATCGAGCGTCCGATTTGCCAATACAGGAAAATCAGTTCATGGTTTGCCGAAAATGAGGCACGGACCTGCGCATTCTGAATCCGATCTTTGATGTTTTTTAACAGTACGGGATAACTGTTAGGCAATTTAGTCAATTTCCCACTCATAAAATAGCTTCCTTTTTTTATCAGTCGGGCTTTATCAATTCGGCGAATCGATTTTTTGGAAAAAGGGTCGCCAGTCATTTTGGTTTCTTCTTTTTTTTACGCTTCTGGGCCGCAAGGACTTTCTTCGTGAGTTTTTCGGGCAGCGGAACAACGTAAACTTCTACCGCGATTTCCTTTGCGGCTTTCCCGATCCATGACTTACCGTTAACGATTTGCGCGGCCTTATTGTCCGCAAAACAGAGCACTTTCCTCCACGAACCGCCCAGTTTCTCCCCTGTAAAGAGGAACTTGATGACGTCGCTCCTGATTTTTTGAGACTGCGCACCATTTAGCTTGCCAATGTGCGGATAGACTTCAACCAGCACTCGACGTTTTAAATCAATGGCATCAGGTTGTAACGTCTCACTTATAGGGTTTAAAAAAGCAGCCTTTTCAAACTGCAGGCCAAGCTTCGTTTGCAGACCGGAAAGCATGGCCTCCTCTGCCTCGTGCTGCGCTGACGAATATGAAGCGTGATTGGTCATACTGGCGCTCCTATTGAATTAAAATCTCCTCAGCATTTTTGACTAATTGTGTTGTCCTGGTTCTGCTTTCTACACTGACGTTTTCAACGCATTTGAATTTGCTTTTGGAATCAAAATTATTTTGCAAAATTCATACCATAAACCGCCTTATTTAAAATCAACAGGTTAGCTATACTCCCCCCTTTCCCGTGCACATTTATTTGTGAACCATGCACAATTTTTTGTGCATTTTCTTTTTATTACAAAGTTTTTTGTAAATTGAAATCAGTCCCACTTGAATCCTGATATAAATATAAAGGTTAAATTATCTAATAAGTCAAAATAAGCCTAAATTTGATTTTTAATAGTATAAAAGTATTATATAAGTCAACCCTATATTAATGGGTATGGAATGGGTATAAAGAATACCCATTTTTCATATTGGGAGTTAGGGATTTTACTTAGTTTGTCCTTTAATTTTTAGGGGTTACTATATTTGAAGGAAATGGGCAAGGCTGGGTGATGTTAGGTTTATATTATTTCGGATAGCCGGTAATTTCCCTTATTCTTTCGTATAACGGCTTAAGGTGTTTGTACATCTTTTTGTACACGTCATGGTAAAGCGCATCGTAAAGCCCGTGATTTTTTTGATCCGGCTCAAAGACCTCTCCCACACGGGTCATTTCCTTGACCGCTGAGGCAAAATCCCTATGGAGTCCGAGCCCTACCGCCGCATCTATGGCCGCACCGAGCCCGGATGTCTCATAAAGATGGGGCCTGGCCGTGGGCATTCCGAATACATCCGCGGTCAATTGAAGTGCATTGTCGCTCTGTGAACCCCCGCCCGACACGCGAAGACTTGTAATCGGTGTGCGGCTCCGCTTTTCAATACGTTCCTTGCCCTCCCTGAGCGCATAGGCCAGGCCTTCCAGCATTGCCCGGTAAACATGGGCGCGGGTGTGAACATCCCCGAAACCTATAATAGCGCCCTTTGCCTCGGGCCCCGGTGACTTAATACCGGGTGTCCAGTAGGGCTGGAGCACTAGTCCCATGGAGCACGGGGGTATCTTTTCCAGAAGTCTTTCAAAGAGGGCCTCGGGTTCCAGGCCGTGCTCAGCGGCCTCCCGGCATTCGGGATAGCCGAACTCCTGCTTGAACCAGCTTACCATCCAGTATCCCCTGTAGACCAGCACCTCCAACGTATGATGATCCGGCACTGCCGAGGGATAGGAAGGAAGCAGGGGTATGGGTTCAACATATTTTTTGTGGGTCACGTTGATCGTGGCGGTGGTGCCGTAACTGAGACAGCCTATGGACGGTTCCAGGCTTCCCGAACCAATCACTTCACACGCCTTGTCCGCTGCCGCGGCAATCACGGGCATGCCCTCGGGAATACCGGTTTCGCCGGCGGCCTTCCTTGTAATTTGACCGAGGACCTGTCCGGGCGGTATCAAATCGGGAAGCATATTGCGTTTAACCGGCAGGCAACGCCACTTCCAGTCCCAGTCAGGGGCCCAGCGCATGTGTTTATAGTCAAGGGGGATGTATCCCACCTGGCATCCGATGGAATCGACGAATTTACCGGTAAGTCTATGGGTCAGGTAACCTGAAAGCAGCAGATACTTATGGGTGTTATTCCATATATCCGGCTGGAACGTTAAAATCCAGTTTGCCTCGGCTTCTGCCTGGAAATAGGAAATGGTATTGCTCAAACGCGCTATTTTAAAGAGCAGTCCCCATGCCCCTCCGACCGATTTAAGCCCATGGGTCTTGCGCTGGTCAAGCCAGATAATTGCCGGCCGAAGAGGTCTGCCCTCCCTGTCCACATTGATGACAGTCCCCCTCTGGGTGGTAAGCGTTACGCCCGCAATGCGCCCCTTTTCCACCTTCCCGCTTTTCCACAGACCCTGGCATGCCGAACACAGGGCCTGCCAGAATACCTCCGGGTCCTGTTCCGCCCATCCGGGATTCTTGGAAAAGTAGGGTTTAAAACGGACCTGCTCCTTTGCCAGAAGCCGGCCCTCGAGGTCAAAGACCAGTGCCTTCAGGCTCTGGGTTCCGTTGTCAATGGCCAATATCAGGTCTTTGCTGTTCATGATACCTCGTACTCTTAGGCCCTAAATACTTGCATGGCCGCAAAGAGGCGCAAAAAACGCAAAATTTAATCTGCCTCGGATAAGCCATACATTCCTTTACATTTCAAGCAACAGATAAATGATAAAAACCGGAATAGCCGCTAAAAGGCGCAAAAAACGCAAAGTTTAGTCTGCCTCAGATAAGACATACATGCTGTTACATTCCAAACAGCAAATAAATGATCAAAACCCGAATAGCCGATAAGAGGCGCAAAAAACACAAAATTTATTCTGATTCTGATAAAGCATACTTTCTGATTTGAAGCTTTGGGGCACCGAAATTTATCAACATACCATGTTCAATACGGCACGCCCTCAGATATCCAAGAATCTGCGCTACATGCTCATTTGCCAGGACTCTGGTGGCTTTCAATTCCACAATAAGTTCTTTCTCAACCAGAAGATCCGCGAAATAATCTCCCAATACTGTTCCATCTTCATCAAAGACTTTTAGCGGATACTGCTGCTCTACATGCATATCTTTCTTCCGTAATCGAGTTGCCAAACCATTCTCATATACTTTTTCAAGGTGGCCATGTCGTAAATATCGGTGCAATTCAAAGCTTGTTTCACGAATCCGGTCACATAATGCAAAAATTTCATCTTGTGATTTCATTTACTTAAAACCTTTTGCCTATTTTGCCCACCCTCCGTAGCAGCTACTGCGGAGGACGGGCTGCGGAGGACGGGCGCCTTTTTGCGGCTGTCA
>JAIOSR010000001.1 GCA_021107495.1 Desulfobacterales bacterium
ATGCTTCCTCATCTTCCGTTTATGGAAGCAATAAAAAGGTACCTTTCAGCGTGGACGACCGGGTGGACAATCCCGTCTCACTTTATGCCGCAACCAAAAAGGCGAATGAGCTTATGGCCCACGCATACAATCACCTTTATCAGATCCCCTGTACAGGACTCAGGTATTTCACTGTCTACGGGCCATGGGGTCGTCCTGACATGGCGCTCTTTCTATTTACAAAGGCCATTCTTACGAACGAGCCCATTAACGTTTACAACTACGGGCACATGAAAAGGGATTTTACCTATATTGACGATATCGTAGACGGCACCATCGCCGCTCTGAAAAGGCCGGTCCCTTTTGATGTGTTTAATCTTGGCAATTCCGATACGGTGGGCCTTTTGGATTTTATTGCCATTGTGGAAGAGGAGTTGGGACAGACAGCCGAGAAAAATATGATGCCCCTTCAGCCGGGAGACGTGGCCGAAACCTCTGCGGATATTGAAAAATCAAGGGAGCTTTTGGGTTTTGCTCCAAAGACATCCCTCAGGGAGGGTATAAGGAACTTTCTGTCCTGGTATAGGGAGTATTATAAGATTTAGTCTGAGACCTTTGCTACACACCCGTTTTTAGGCTGTTTTATCCTGTTTTGCCCTGACACTGTCGATTTTTTGACCCAGGAGTCTCAGATACTTGTTAAAATCGTTGGCCCTCTGGAACCTTTTGTCAGGGTCCTTTGCCAGGGCCTTGTCAATGAGTTGTTCGGCTGGTTTAATCACCTTGGGGTTTAATTGCCGGGGGGAAGGGTGTTTTACCTGGGTGATTTGATAAAAGAGTTCGGTAATGGTTTTGCCCCCAAAGGGAAGACTGCCGGTCAGGAGCTGGAAAAACACCGCACCTAAGGAAAAAACATCCGAGCGGCCATCGAGCGGCATTCCGTTTATTTGTTCGGGTGACATGTAATTCGGGGTTCCTAAAATAATCCCGCTCTTGGTCTGGGAAGAAGAGACGGCCTTGGCAATTCCAAAATCGGTAACTTTGATCTTTCCGTTGTTCTGGAGCATGATGTTTCCGGGTTTCACGTCCCTGTGGATGACACCATGGCTGTGCGCATAGTCCAGGGCGTCGGCCGCATCGGCAATAATGTCTAAAATTCTCCTCAAAGGAAGCAGGTTCTTTTTCTGGCAATAATAATCCAGGTCCTTTCCTTCCAAAAGCTCCATGGCCATGTAAGTGAGTTCATAGTCCTCACCCACATCATGGATGGAAATAATAGAGGGATGGGACAATTTGCCGGCTAATTCGGCTTCCTTAAAAAAGCGCTCCTTTACCTCTTTGGCCTGCTTTTCTTCAAAATCATCGGAAAAACGTATAGTCTTTATGGCTACCAGACGATTGATCCTGGGGTCTTGCGCCTTGTAGACGACACCCATAGCCCCCTGGCCTAACTCCCCTAAGATTTCGTATCGTCCGATCGTTGGTTTTGTCTCAAGATCGTCCGATATCAGAATTTGTCCTGCCTTTTGCTCCCCATGTTTGCCAAGCTGCATTTCTCCGGCGAATTTTTTCAGTTTTGGAATGCGCGCATGTAAATCTCGAAATGTACCCCCTTCACGAAGGATGTATTCATGTACGGATATGGCCTTATTCATCATGCGCTTGCGCTCGAAATCGAGAGCCAGATTATATATGACGTCTTTCAAGGCATCATCTAACGGGCATTTCCTGAACTTTTCAAAGGCCAGGTCCAGAAGACCCTGGCTCTGCAGACTCAGGCCTAACATCCTGTTTGTTTCGATGCTTTCTTTGGCGGACAGGATCATGGATTTTTCGCTGACCACGAGCTCTTTTACGGAAAATACCACATAAAGGATCACTAAAGAGAGTGCGACATAAATGGTCTTGAACCAGATATCAAAGACCACAAAAAAAACCAGGCTGGTCAGGAAAATGCCGAAAAGCATTGCCCCTATCATCAGGGTCCTGGGAAAATAATTCAATCGGGGAAATAAAAATGATGCAATAAATCCCAGGACAAGCATCAAAATTGCTTCCACATAGACAATTGTATTGGGCCGCTTTAGGTATCGTCCGCCCATGAAACCTTCTATGATATTGGCTATCAGCTCTACCCGGGGCATATGGGGATCTACCGGTGTATTGACGGATACGCCACCCTCTGCGGCAGTATATCCGATCAGCACGATCTTGTTGTCAAAAACGGCAGGGACCTTTTTTACTTTTAAGATGTCAACAAAGGAATAATATGGGAAAGATCTCCTCCCTCCTTTAAACTTGATAAAGATCTCCCCGTTTGTTGTGGGGATGAATTCCTGGTCCAACTTGACCCCTTCATTCAAGATAACAAACTGTTCGGGGAATTTGTCCAAATAGTCAAGGGCCAGACGCAGGGGCATGGAAGGCATAATATTCCCACGATAGTTGATAAAGGGCAGATGGGACTGCCCCGCCATGCTCTTAACGGGAGACAGGTTGATGTGGCCCAGACCGCGGGCATTTTCCGACAGCTCTCTATATGGGGTCTTTAGCTGGATCACAGAGACATGGTCCTTAATCTCTTTGCTCAGGTTGGTGGATCTCAGGGAATTGGTCTTGAGAAAAGAGTCAATGGGTATAATAAGTTCGGTATCGAACTTGCCGAATTTCCCCACAACCGGAAGGATAATGTTTCCCGATGACCTGACTGCCTGGGAAAGCTCCCTGTCATTATCCATCCTCTTTTCAATATCTTCCAGTCTCCCGAGGATCCAGTCATGGGAGGTTTTATCATTCTCAGTTTTTTGGTTTTCGGAGATGCTTTCATGGAGTTTTCTTATCTCATTCAGACCGGGGTTCTGTTCCTTTTGACTATAAAGCAGGTCCAGCCCGATCAATTTTGCATGGTTGGCCTTCAGGATGCTAATCATCTCGGCAACCAAATTCCTCGGCCATGGCCAGGGACCAAGCTGTTTCAAGCTCTTTTCATCGATATTTACGATGGCGATTCTGTTTTCCCCCATAGATCTGGGAAGATCCAACCGCATCTCCACACTGTAGACAATCCTCTCCAGACCCTCAAACAAAGGGAACGCCTTAAATGAAAACCCAATAAAGGCAAGGGCAATGATCGCGGCAATGAGGATATCGGTTTTTTTAACGGAAGTTTTCATTCACATGGCTTTGTTCAATGAGTTTAACAGTGTGCCGGGCCGGGACCCGGAAAGCGTCAAGTGTTTTGGAATCAAGACTTTTATAAGAGAATTGTTAAAAAAATTATCAGAACAAAGGGCTAATGTCAAAGAAAAACAGGGTGTTTGCCGAGACAACGAGGTAAGCCGTGTAGACCGAAGGCAGTTGCCGGATTTAAAGGGTGATGGGCTCCGGGCCACTATTTCCCTTGAAATAGCTGATATAATGTGTTAAATTTGTAGTCTTTATAAGGATGCATAGCAGAACACAACAAAACCATAAGAAAGGAACAGTCATATGCCGGAACAGGAGGTAAAACGCCTTCACCCCACAAGTGAAAAGAAAAATTTTGTCGACAGGCGAAAACTGGGTGAATTGTTGGTGGAGACCGGTCTTTTGACCCGTGTCAAGCTCGAAGAGTCACTAAATGCCCAGAAGGGTACCGGCAGAAGGTTGGGGCAGGTCCTGGTCGAACTCGATTTTATTTCAGAAGATGAGATGGCCTTTGCCTTAGCCATGCAGCTAAAGGTTCCCTTTATTGATCTCACGGATTACGAGATTACGGACGGTGTAATTGAATCCATCCCCGAGGAGGTTTGCCGGAAATTCTTCTGCATTCCCATTGAAAGACATGATAACGTGCTTCATGTTTCTATGGCTGATCCGCTTGACCTCAATATGATGACGGAAGTCCGGTTTATAACGGGTTTCAATATTCACCCTGCCATATCTACAGCCACTCAGATCCTTGATAGGCTCCAGAAACACTACCACCCTGAAAAGTCCATCAGCGATGTTACGGATGAATTGGCCAAGGAAGAATTCCTGGAGTTTACCCCTGAAGAGGAGGAGCTTGATGCGGAAGAGGAAATGGACAAACTCCAGGATTCGCCGTTTGTCAAAATGGTTGACCTGATCATACGTAACGCCATCAAAAAAGGGGCCAGTGATGTTCACGTCGAGGCCCAGGAGAACCACGTCAGGGTAAGGAACCGCGTTGACGGGGTGTTACAGGAATCTATAAAACTCCCGAAGTGGACCCAGCCCATCATTATTTCCCGCATCAAGGTCTTGGGGGGTATGGATATTGCCGAAAGAAGGCTCCCCCAGGACGGCAGGATCAAGGTCAAGGGCAAAAATTTTTCTGCTGACTTACGCGTCTCAACCCTTCCCACGTTCTATGGCGAGAAAGCCGTTATCCGGATATTGAACAAGAAGGAAGCCTCTATGTCATTAGATGAACTCGGCTTCAGTGGAGAAAATTTACCTCTCTTGAGAAGGTTTATTCGGCGGCCCCAGGGCATGATTTTGATTACAGGCCCTACCGGGAGCGGAAAGACGTCGACACTTTATGCATGTATGAGCGAGATCAGGTCCGATGAAGTCAACCTTATTACGGTTGAAGACCCTGTGGAGTATGAACTGCCTGGAGTCAACCAGGTCCAGATCAATGAAAAAGTAGGTTTGACCTTCCCTTTTATCCTCCGTTCTATTTTGAGACAGGACCCGAATGTCCTGATGATTGGTGAAATAAGAGACCAGGAGACCGCAGAAATTGCACTACAGGCATCGCTGACCGGCCATTTAGTGCTGTCTACCATTCATACCAATGACGCCGCATCAGCCGTCACAAGACTTATAGATATCGGAATTCCACCGTTTATGATCTCATCCTCCCTGGTCGGCATTGTTGCCCAGCGATTAGTGAGGGTCATCTGCCCTGACTGCAGGGAGGAATATGTGCCTAACCCTGAACTGCTGTCCAGGATCAGCATGCGTCAGGAGGACCTACCCTTTAAATTCTACCGGGGGGCGGGCTGCGAAAAATGCAATAAAACGGGATTCAAGGGAAGGACGGCCCTTGAGGAAATCATGATTGTGGGGTACAAAATCAGGGAGCTTATCCAGACCGGGGCCACTGCTGACACCATCAGGGAGGCGGCCATGGCAACCGGCATGACCACTTTAGGTTACAGCGGTCTCGAGAAAATACGGCAGGGAATTACAACCATAGAGGAAGTCCTCAGGGCGGTCTTCCAGAAAGAGGAATTGACCACCATTTGTTCTACCTGCGGAAAGGCGGTAAGTCTGGATTTCAAGGACTGGCCCTATTGCAAGCATCCGCTGGTCCCCTCCTGTGAGACCTGCAAGAGAATAGTTCAACCGGAGTGGCTGGTTTGTCCTTACTGTCGAAACGATCTGAGACCGGAGGTTGAAGTCTGATCAGGGGCCCATGTTTTTTCTTGACTGAACATACTAATTTTATTATATTTTTTTGCCTATAGAGTGTGTATTTATAAGGCGCGTCTATACGAGGTCATTAGACTCAAATGCAGTGTAAACATCATCCGGATCGAAAGGCGACACATATCTGTTCCAGTTGTAATGCGCCGCTTTGCGAAGATTGCGCTGAACAAATAAAACAGGGCGTTTATTCATGTTTTCAATGCGCCATGCTCCACTCTGTTTCGGCAGTGGGCAACGGCCTTAC
>JAIOSR010000100.1 GCA_021107495.1 Desulfobacterales bacterium
ACCACCCTTTCCGCTCATGACCAGAATCTTTCTCCCGATCTTAGACAGGCTATCCTCAATCATCTTGTCCTGCTGGGCCCTTTCATGATCACCGGGGGTCGCAGCGTTTGTATTTGCTTGATTCATAGCTAATTCTTCACCTCGTCTTATACTATCCAGCAAAATTCCACTGGCATGGATCATAATCAAAATGGCCTTAATAACACAATTTTACAAACCTTAAAATATACACACATAGCCAAATGTCAAGGTCGCAACAACGTTTCACAGGGCCCTGTTGCCGCAGCATTTTGTAAAAAAACCGTTCCCGGGTCAGTTCTCCGCCGCTTTTTCAAGGGTGGAGGGTTCTTTCCGAAACGATTGACGGGACGCTTATAAAAAAGGACCTCCCCACAACAACATCTTTGTGCCATGGAGAGGCCCCTTATAATCTGAATTGTCAGATAAAAATTCTATATATAGTGTAATGCGTTGTGACTCTTCGGGCGGGGTTGTCCGCGCCCGCGCCAATTTTTTTATTCACAACATAAAACCGCAAGCCGATTTTATATTTCAAGCCAGGAATCCGAGTACAGGGATTTCCCCAAAATAATTCTGGCTGTCTTCACATAATCAGACAACTTCCAGCCATCATTGGGTTCTTCAGGTAGGGACTTTTCATCTACCGTCTCATCATCCATCACCTTATGGATCAGTTCCACAATATCAGGCCTTTTACCGCGGGCAAGATCAATCAACCCCTGATCATACGGGTCCCCAATAACGGAATACATACCCTTCCTTTCCAACATGACCATATAGGTCTGGTTAAGGATGGGTCTGAG
The DNA here is from genome assembly GCA_021107495.1 of Desulfobacterales bacterium. Taxonomy (GTDB): domain Bacteria; phylum Desulfobacterota; class DSM-4660; order Desulfatiglandales; family Desulfatiglandaceae; genus JAIOSR01. The sequence goes on from JAIOSR010000100.1 coordinate 825, forward strand.
ATTGTCCGGGGGGCCGTTAGAAATATTGGAGAGCCCGCACGTGGATTTTGCCCCTGGCAACATATCCTGAAGCATCTCCTGAAAGGCCATGAGGCTCATAAGCTGCTGTTGCTGAATATTTACCGGTGTAACTATCCCGTCAAAGAACATGTCCTCATTGGGAACTCCGGCCTCATTGGCGGCATAACCGAGTTCAACGGCTAAGGCAGCCCTCTCGTTTTCATCTCTCGGGAGACCTTCCGGTCCCCACATCAATGCCACCATGGCGGCCTTGTATTTGACCGCAAGGGGTATCATATTTTCATACCGCTCCGGTCTGACCATAATCGAGTTGATAATGGCCTTTCCCTTGTGGACTGCCAGGCCTGCTTCCATGGCCTCGATATTTGAGGTATCAAGGCAGAGCGAAGGAGTATCCCCGATGGCTTCCTGGACGGTCTTTACCACGAATTCCATCAATTCGGGACCCCCTTTCCTTGCAGGACCTAAATTAATGTCGATCCAGTCCATACCCGCTTCCTTCTGACGTTTGGCCTCCTCGACAATAGGACCGGGATCCTTTTCCTTATATGCCTTTCCGATCACTGTGTTGATGACATTCAGACTTTCTCCAATTATTAACATGGGCACACTCCCTTTAAATAATGTTTTTGGGAACTTCTCTTATGTACGCAGTGTCTTGTTGTATCACCAGCCCACCCCCGTATCAAGTACGGGGCAGGCTCTAACCCTCTCCATCATGGAAGAGAGTAATAGTGAAAACAAGATCTAACCCATATCCTTGAGAAATTTGGGTATCAAGGACGCATCCCTGGGACCGATCATAATCTCCCAGTCCGGCAGTTCCTCTTCCATCTCACCGCTGATGGACGCCGCATAACCGGGAATAATAATCTTTTTGTGGGCAACCTTATCGGTAATTCCGCACTTTTTAACAAACATGCCCACCACATCGCCGGAGAACTTGCCCGCGGCCCAGGCGGTCATGACCGAAAGGCCTTCTGTGTCCATAATAAGGAGCCAACTCGGTACCCTGCTCCCTTCTATTTCACCGCTCACAATAAAATAGGTCAGGGAAAAGTTGGTGGTGACCATCACCGGCGAATTCTCATCCGGCCCGCCGATTTCATAGATCCCTTCCGTCACGGTCATGGGGCGCTGCGGATCAGTAAAAATATTCAGCCTCTCCAACAGCAGGGGAAAGATACTTTCACCCTTAAAATCCGATAGCACCACGATTCCCGCGTATTTGGCAATCAACATGGAGGCTATAAGCGTCTCGGTATCCAGGTTGTCAGCCATTTCACAGGGAAAAGTGATTGTCGGAAAACCCAGAGACCTGTTTCCTGTCTTAAGGGCTGCCCTGCGGAGGGCCACCTGGTCCTCAAAGAGCTGCTTCATCTCCCGAGAGCCTGTATCCAGCACCAGGTCCTTGAGTCCCATGCCTGTCAGCTTATCACTCAGACCGATGAGATCATCTATTGTATCCGCTTTCACGGCCAGGGGCAAGCCTGATTCTTTGGCCAGGTTCCCCATATCTTCGGCATTATCAGCGGTAGCTGCGTAAAGGAGGGGCTTTTTGAAGGCCGTTGCATCAGCGGCTGCCTTGATCACGTCCACTTTGTCACTCATAAGGACCAGGCCAAATTCGCTTTCTTCCGCAATTTTTTTTGCAAGGGCGGTAAAGGCCCCACTATCCCCGTTTACATCCTTCAAGGCCACTAATTCCGGCCTCAGGTTCAGGCCCACCCGTTCATACTGAAGGGCATTCCACTCCTTCAGTTTCTTGTCCAGGGCATCCGAATCCATGTCCGACGAGACCATGGCAGCAATGCCCGTGGGGCCGTAAAATGTCTTCTCATGTCTGAACATGACGGTCTCACCGCCCACTTTAAAGGCACGCTCTCCAGCCCCGATTGCGACAGGCCGGATCGGAGGGGCAGAGGCCTCGGCCAACTGTTCCCTGGCCTCATCAGACACGTACGGGCAGGCATCCAGTTCCGCCTTTCCCGAGGCCAGGTTCATGGCAAACGCAAGACAGGTAGGGACACCGCATTCCCCGCAGTTAGTCTTAGGCAACATCTTGAAAATCTGAATTCCAGTTAATCCCATAATTCACTCCTAATTATAAGGACGCAGATTTTCGCAGATATACACAGATTTTTAGATCCCGGAAATCTGCGTCTATCTGCGTCCGAAAATAAATTTACGTTGGTTCTTTATCCAACAATAGGATCCATCTTCAGGGCCGGATGGTCCTTCTCCTTCAAGAAGGCCATGACCGTTTCCTCATCAGTCCCCACGGTCTCATCGGCTATTCTATCATACAAATCCGGCACACCCATCTCTGCCGCACGCTTGTCCAGGCGCTCCTTGATTTCTTCTTTCAGGGACTTGGGCATCCAAACCATGCGAAGAAGCCCACCGTCACCTAACAGGAACTTGCCCTGGGTAATGTTATACTTGCCGTGACCCACAAAACCGGGTGAAGACTGTCCTCCGCCCATCACACCGGCCAAGGTCGAGAACTTCATACCGCATGGGGTCATACCGGAGTAATCCCTGTGGACCGTCATTATGCCGTTACACCCCGGGATCACTGCGGCGATAGCCTCGCAGCAACCGCAGGTGGTCATGGGATCATGGACAATGCTGTAAAAATTATAGTGGTCTATGGTCTGTCTGGATGCCTTGTATATGAAGTCATTGACCCCCTTGAACTGTCCCAATACGGGATCAAGGACCTCTCCCTTTTCCACGGGCTGGTTGGGACCTGTGGGGTTGATCTCAAAAGAGGCCTTGCAGTCCATCCAGTTGTAGGCCCCGCAAAGACCCGTCCTTTCAGGGCTGATCATGCATACATGGCTTGGGGCGAATGACTGGCACAGGGTGCAGGAATAAAATGTTTCCACGCTTTCATCCGTCATGTTTTCAACCCGCTCATCCCTTGTCTTGTATTCCGCCTTGGCCCTCTTGGTCAGATCATCAACATCTTTCTTATCCGTGTACAGGGTCACTTGCACTTTATCGAGGATACTCCCGAAGTCCTGGTGGAACTTGGCATGGATAATAGTGCCTATGTCCTTGAGCGTAAAACCCTTGTCTATGGCATTATCGCTCACCCTGATCCAGGAGATATCCCTCTGCCCGATGTGCATGATATACTGGGCATAGTTGATCAAGTGGTGAATCTGTCTTTCCAGGATAGGCTCAAAGTCGGCCTGCATCTCGCGACCCGCCACCTGTACATAGATACCTAACGGCAGGCGGTCACCCTTCTTTATGTCAGTTACATCCTTACCTATGACCTCCACCTTGCCATCTTCTATCTCATTCATCTCGGCCATCTTGCACAGCTCTGTACACTGGGTCTTGCCTCCGCCCATCTCCATATAGAGGTCGTCCTTGCGTACCCGCTCACCCTCAAAGGCCGGGCCATAGGAAAGGGGAATGTCGATCTCGGAAATGGTCACCTTAAGACCCCTGACCTCGATGGATTTCTGGGTAAGTTCATCATGGGGCACATTTGACACAATGTGCTCATAGGTACAGATGCCCGTGGGCAGAATCTGAGGAATATCCGTATCCGCAATGGTCGGAAAACCCCAGTTAATAACGCCTGCCGCGTTGGCCGCCCATTCGGCATTTACATCGCCCAGGGCGTTTACAAAGGCGAAGATCCTGTCTTTCTGGTAGGCTAACATCTTCTTGTAATCACCAGGCTGGATGCCGCCGAAGGACATACCCGCGCGATTGGCAAAACCAACGGCAAAAACGGCTGCCGAGATATCGGGACCGAATGACACCAGACGGGTGTTCCACCCGATCTGTACGTCTTCATCTATCAACTGCTGGGCAAATGTCGTGCCGTTCTGGTTCGCTGCCATGAACACATATATGCTCTTCAACTGATATTCCTCGGCGATCTTTTTGGCCGTAGCCGAATCCGGGGCCGCTCCAACAATGGCCGCGAATCCAGGGGCCGAACCATCCACAAATTCCACACCCCTCTTTCTCATGATCGCGTCATCGGCCGCGCCCAACCAGATCTTGCCGTTTTCCACATCCGGGTCTTCGACCTCGGGTTGATAGAAATCAGGCTCTTCCACGTACCGAATGGCCTCAACGATCTCCTCGGCAAAAATAGCGCCCATACCAGCATCTAAAATGGGTCCGAGATAGGGGAGATTACAATCGTTCTTGATATAGGGCGGCAATAGCGCCCGAGAAAAATCCATGACCTGTTTGGCAGAGTCCAGGTCCGTGACCTTGATGCCGGTCAAGGAATAGATAACCGGCAAAAAATAGGCCGTGTTGGGAAACTCCAGTTTTTGTGCTCCTCCGTATTTTTCCAGGGCCTCCTGATATTTTCCTTCTGCCTTGGACACGATATTATAGGCGCCCTGAACCACTGCAAATGCAACCATCTTTGACATAATCTTTTTCCTCCCTTCTTAAGAGGTATATTGTTTATTTTTATTTAGTTATCAAGCGGCGACGCCGCGTTTCATAAAATCGCCTTAAGCAATTTTATGCTGCTTCCAATTCGCGGCGGTCGCTCATATCCATGAGCACCCTCTCGCGGGCCTTGTCAATGCCAAGGGCCTTACGCTTTTTATCTATGTGTGCAATCATCTTATGGGCATGCTTGATGGGATCAACTTCAAGGTCCCACATACCGCCATACAAATCTTCCAGTTTATTGTACAGGTAATCTTCAAAGATCGGCGATCCGCTTACAGGCATTGTAACCCCAAAGACCGTGTACACACCGGCGGTCACAAAGTAATGCCCTATGCTTATTGCCTTTTCACTCATCCATTCGGGAGCGGATCCGGCCGCAGGTAGATCGCTGATATCATCTCCCAGACCCCCGGCCTTTACCACCTCGGCCGCTGCTAAGAGGATCCGGCTGTTGTCTACGCAGGAGCCCATATGCAGAACCGGTGGTATACCTACGGTCTCGCAGACTTCTGATAATCCGGGACCGCAAAAGACCTTTGCAGACTCAGGCGTCAAAAGACCGGCCTTTGCGCATGCAATGGCATTACATCCTGTGGTTAGTACGATTACATCATTTTTGATCAATTCCTTTACAACGGCGACATGCCCCGCATCCAGCGAGGTGCGTGCGTTGTTTCACCCAACCACGCCGCCGATACCCCGTATGCGGCCGTTTATGATATTGTCGTTCAGGGTATAATAGGAACCGCGGAAGGTGCCTCCCAAATGATACTCGATTGCCTCATAACTGAAACCCGCAATCAAGTCAGACTTTTCATCCGGGATCATGACTTCTTTTTCTCTGTTCGGGAAATTCTCGATCGCGGTCTTTACAATCTTCTTGGCGTCTTCAAACGCGGTATGCTCGTCGAATTCTATATGGATTGTATCACCCGATTCGATCCTTGCCCTCGGATTCGTGGTAATAATCTTGGTATGAAAACATTCAGCCACATTGGCGATATTTTCCATGATGCATTGTATATCAACCACCATGGCTTCCACGGCACCGGTTATAATGGCCAATTCCTGCTGCAGGAAGTCCCCGCAAAGCGGAATCCCGTGTCGCATAAGAAGCTCATTTGCCGTACAACAAATGCCGCTCAACTGGATACCATTCGCCCCTTTCTCTTTGGCCAGATCTATCATTTCGGGAAGGTCGGCCGCCTGAACGATCATTTCGCTCAAAAGCGGCTCATGCCCGTGGATAACGATGTTTACGTGATCTTCTTTCAAAACCCCTAAGTTGGCTGAGCCTTTCACCGGATAGGGACACCCGAAAAGCACGTCTTGTAAGTCCGTGGCGATCATTGACCCGCCCCATCCGTCTCCGATAGCAGCCCTGCTGCACTGCATCACGAGGTTTTCATAGTGCTGGTCCACGCCGATATGGGTTCGGTGCATGATTTCCACTATCTCCCGGTCTATTCCTCTCGGGAGCACACCAAGTTTCTTCCAGAGTTCAACCCGGGGCTTCGGAGCCCTCAAGGCCGTACAGACCACGCCGTTTTGCTGGCCAAACTGGGCTAATGCAACCTCACCTACTTCAACGGCAATCTCATCAATATCACGGTCAAGAATCTCGCCGTCTTTACCTTCAACTGTTATATCGACCCCGTAATCGGGAGCAATCTCAAGGAGCTTTTTGGTATCCTTGATATGGTAATCATCCACCTCTTTTCGCGCGGCAGCCAAAAAAGCCTCTGCCACACCCCTGCCGTGGTCCGAATGGGCCGCGGCCCCACCCGCCACCATCCTGGCAAAATTTCTTGCGGCAATGGTGTGGGCCGTTGCACCGCACAGGCCTTTTCGCGTATCCTTTCCTTCAATGCCGCCCTTGGGCAACGGCAGTCTGCACGGTCCCTGGGCGCAATTCTTACAGCAGGTGCCCTGGGCACCGATGTTACACGGTTTCATGGTCTGGGCCCGATCAAAGATGGTATCAATTTCCATCTCCCTGGACCTCGCTATCATCTCCTGGCTTGCCACATCAAGGGCCAGATCTTCCGGCCTTGGCGGCTGTTTTACCTTTTTAGCAACTACCTTCTTGACTTCTTCCGTAGCCATTATGAGGTTCCTCCTCTTTATTGAATTTGTGTCTTCTTAAACACGTTTATGTATGCGGTTAACGTTGATCATCAGCTTGTCCACCTGGTTAAGCTGATTCTCTGCCGGTGTTTTGGGTCTCTTTTTACCCTTCCGGGTTTTTACCTTAGCTTCTTGCTTTGTCATTTCGAGACACCTCCCATTTTCTCTTGTTGAATCCCACTTATATACGTTTATGTATACGACTGAGATTCCGCATTAAGTTCTCCACCTGGCTCAACTGCTGCTTGGCCGCAGTCTTGGGAATCTCCTCCTCTTCACCTGCCCCGGTCGAGGCTTCATGTTTTTCCCTTTCCAAGGCCCTCTGGTATCTCAATGCCTGTAGGTCCCCGGTTTCCTTCGCTTTTTCGTCTGCCTTGGACTTGGACTCCGCGTCTGCCTTGGCTTTGGCATCTGCTTCTGCCTTGGCTTTGGCCTCCGCGTCTGCTTTAGTCTTAGCCTCCGCATCTGCCTTGGCCTTAGCATCTGCTTCTGCCTTGGCCTTTGCCTCCGCATCTGCCTTGACTTTTGCCTCTTCCCCGGCCTTGGCTTTGGCAGCGGCTTCATCCTCTGCCTTGGGCTTTGCTTCAACTACCTTCTCTTCCTTCTTTGGTTCAGGAGCAGGCTTTTCCTCTTTTTTCTCCGGTTTGGGAGCAGCCTCCTTTTTCTCGGGTGCAGCCGCCTTTGGTTTCGGTGCGGTTTCCGGTGCACCAAAATCCAGATTAAGCTCGGGTGAAAGCGAAACAAGGTCCACGTCCTGGGCCTCTAAACGCTTCGAGATCTCCTGTACGTCACCGGCCGTTCCGCCGTTGATCATCAGATCTATAAAAGAACGTATCACGCGAACGGTTTCAGGATGCCTCAGAATGACCACATTCGATCCGGCCATGAGAAAAGTCACAGCCGCGGTCGCCTCCATGAGTATTGGCCGTTTTTCCGGATCACCTAATGTAGGCGCTTCCTCAACGCTCAGTCCGGCCTCCTTGCACTTCCAGACCTCGTTTCCCACATTATTGATCATGGGGACCTGTAACTTTTCGTCTTCCTGGGTCAGGGCGGCCATGGTGATGCGTTCCATAACGGAATAGCTGTATTCCAGGCCATATCCCAGACCACCGGTCGTGGGGTCCACGATAATCCTGTCGCTCTGAACCCCGAGGTTACCAAGTAAAATGTTCAATTGCTTTGCGAGGTTTACGTCAATTGGTGAAGATGAAATAATGGAGTGACCATAACCAAGTGCGCTGGCACCCACTCCCTTATGATTTCCCTCTTCAACCGGCCCCAAAGCAAGGTTTTTTCCTTCACATTTCTCTGAGATAGCCTTAAGGACCTCTTCATCCTTCTGGTTGTTTGCCGTACCCCACAACAACAGGGGTACATCAATAGCATCCGCTACCTTTTTGGCCACTTCCGCGGCCTCTTCCGCACCCCTGTCCATGCCATTGGGGTCCGTACTCTTGAGCTGGAGAACAATCATATCTGCGCCGTATTCATCCACACATTTCTTGGCCCAGGCATCGGGCGAGGAAAGAACATCCTTAAATGGCTCGATCGCTGCGGCCGGCCATTCCTCGGAAGGATCATAATCCCATATCTCCATGGCAATTTTCGGGGGATTGGGCATTTTCCCCTCAAATATATGAAATGGGTATGAACTTTCCCCTCCCAACGTAACAGCGCCAGTACCCGTTCCAACGGTGGTTTCCCCTATTTCTCCGGAATAGGACTGTTCAGGAATTTCAAAGGCCAATTTTTCTACCTCCTTACTTTTTCCGATTTCTATCTTACTGTTAATAAATGTGCGGCAAAAAAAGCTTTTCCACACGCCATCAAACCAAAACAAAAAAACAAAGTGATTCCTTCCCCTGTATTCCAGAAAGCCTTGAGGAAGGGTTGTTAAAGGTTATTGTGAAAAATAGAACAAAGCATGACAAAAAATTTTCCTCTCAAACTGAAGAGGATTTTA
>JAIOSR010000072.1 GCA_021107495.1 Desulfobacterales bacterium
TCAGAAACGGCTTTCAGACAGACCGCATGATCACCAACCATTTTCCAATTGAAGCGGCGGATGAGGCATATCGCCGGGTTTCAGAGGGACTGGAGGGAAAGGTGATACTGACTCAGTAGGGGCGTGGATGGGGGTCGCCTATGAGAAAGTAAGTCAAGAAAAAACAGCCCTCCATTAAAGCAAAGGGGGCAGGGAAATAATAAAGGGGGACGCTGGTTCCAAAACAACTTGACATCCGTGGATACAGGGGATTAAAGGGGTCATAAAGGGGCCAAGTCTCCGATTGACTTTTATCACTTTTTATCACCGGTCAACAGGAGACATGACCCCTACATAAGGCATTGATTGATCATTTTTCCAACTCTTCCTTTACTGCAAGCCCAATATTTTCTAATGTATAAGGCTTCTTTATATATTTTCCCGCACCCAACCTTTGAGCTTCTTTTACCCGATCTGTTTCAGAAAATCCACTTGCGATTATTGCTTTCTGTCCGGGATGTAATTCCAGCATTTTTTTATATGTGTCAAGACCATCCATTCCAGGCTCCATAATCATATCCAGAACCAATAGATCTATTGAATTGTCCTTCATATAATCAACCGATTCTTCACCGCTTGAAACCGAGCTTACTGAGTACCCTAATTTTTTTAGCATCCGGGATGCAATTTCACACTGCTCTTCAACATCATCCACGACCAATATGGACTCTCCCTTTCCCATGTATTCTTCCATTGGCAAGGCTTTTTCTTTCCCCGTTATTTTCCTCCTGCTTACAGGAAAATAAAGGGTAAACCTGGTCCCTCTTCCCTTCGTGCTCTGAACATCAATATATCCTTTATGGTCTTTTACAGTTCCCCACACCACGGTCATACCTAATCCTGTCCCACTTCTTCCCATCACCTTTTTCGTATAAAAGGGCTCAAATATTTTCTCTATATCCTCTGATGAGATACCTATCCCGGTATCTGATACCATAAGCATAACATAATCGCCTTCTTCTACGTCATCATAACCTTTTATTGGTTTATCAATATATTTACTTTGTGTTGATATAATTACTTTTCCGCCTTCAGGCATAGCCTCTGCTGCATTAGAAACTAAATTCAGAATAGACTTGGATAGATGAACAGGGGAGCCAAAAATGTTCAATAGGGTTGTTTCAAGTTCCGTTTTTACCTTAACGTTAGGATGAAACTCTTTTATCTTTCCATACTCCAGGGATATGAGAGCGTCCGATATAATATTATTTAAATTGATAACATCGGTAATAGCGACTCCTCGTCTTGCCAAAGTCAATAAATCCTGCACAATAGCAGCCGCTCGTTTTCCGGACTTTATTATGGTTAGGATAGGTTTTCTTAAAGGGCTGCCTTCGGGAATATCCATCAAAAGCAGTTCAGGATAACTGACAATGCCACTCAGGATGTTGTTCAGGTCATGGGCTACCCCACCTGCAAGGGTACCGATGGCCTCCATCTTCTCCGCTTGCTTGAGTTGGGTTTCGAGGTGTTTCCTCTCGGTGATGTTGCTGGCCGAACAAACCATGCAGATTATATTGTTGTCTTCATCTTTCATGACTGATCCGCTAAAAAGAATGGGGATTGTTTTACCATCTTTGGTCTTATAACATGTCTCGTAACTCCTTAATTCACCTTCTTCAATCAGTCTTTCAAGTTTTGTTGTTTTAAGAGGCACTTCTTCCCCGATAATCTTTTCCGCAGGCGACCCTATAATCTCTTCTTCCGTATATCCTAATAAGTCGAGGGTGGCTTGATTGACTGTCTGTATCATACCGTCCGCATCAACCACGATTAAGGTATCGATCATAGATTTGATGATGTTATCAGTGTAATCTTTTGCTTTTAAGTATAGGGCCATCTGGTTGAAAGCTGAAGCCAGTTCTCCTATTTCATTTTTAAGTTTAACATTCATTTTTGTATTGAAATTGCCGCCGGCAATTGCAATGACACCATCTTTTACTTTTGTGATTGGTTTTATCAATTGTCGAGCCAATATAAAGGCAAAAAATACGCCAACAATGATACCCCCAATGCTCACCATAATAATTTGCTTTTTAGCTTCTGCCGTCAAAATGACTATGCTTGTTAGAGAATAGCCAATTTGAACCGTACCAACCGGGTTCCCTCTCACGGTAACAGGAACGGCTATTTCATATATATCTTGTCCTTCAGCAGTTTGAGCGGTTTCGATGAGGGGTCTGCTGTCGTGAATAATCCGTAAGGCAGAATCTGTGATCACTTCGCCTATTTTACCCATTTCACTATGAGCTCTTACCCTACCCTTTTCATCCCTTACCATAACATAAATTACGTATTCCTGAACTGAAACTGTATCAATATAATCCATAACATAAACAAATGAATTCATAATGAACGCTTCTTCGCATTCACGCGCCAAAGTATTTGCGATTATAAGCCCCTGCTTTTTCAGTTCTTGTTTAAAGCATTTGGTTTCTCGCTGAACAGTTAGAACAGCAATGCTTCCAGTAATAAAAATGATTAATACTGTAATTAACACAGCTAATTTTGTCCTAAGTTTCATTTCGGCTCCTCACCAACAATCAATCCCGGTGCCTTAATTTGGTACTGCATACTTCTTAGCTAACTCACTTATTATGTCTATTTCATCTGAATACTTAGCAAACCCCTTCCATTTACAAATGCTCAAAACCTCAGTTGTCCTGGGATTCTTCATGTGCAGCTCAAGCAGCGCCATTTTTATTTTATTTACAACCACCTCATCGATCTTTTTATAAGCCGAAACAATCCAATAAGGAGCCCGGTCTCTTGTTTTGGCTAGAACTCTTAAGTCTGTTTGAAAATTGAACTTTTTATCTTTTTGCGCCATATAGAGGCCGCAAACAACACCTGCATCATACTCTCCCAGGAATACAGACATTGCATTGTGAGGACACATTTCGCCAAACACGTAACGTAAATCCTTTTCCACATCTATTCCTGATTTTTTCAAGAAAATATATGGGGCGAGGAACTTTGCAGTATTCGCCTTTGGTCCAAATAAGAATGTCCTACCCTTTAAATCGCGCAGTTTCTTCATACCACTGTCCGCCTTAACAATAATAAAACCAGGGTCATACATTTTTCCTTCTGGTGATATAATATTAGCTATGGGTAAAAATTCGGTGTGTTGATTAATTAAATAAGTTGAAAATGCATCTTGAATAACGAAATCTACATTTCCTCCCTTCTGCAAATCAGAAAAATCTTTATAATTGGCTGTAATTGTAAGTTCTATATGTAATCCCGTTGCTTCTTTTAGATAATCTATAAGCGGTTGATATCTTTTCAAAGAAACAATCGGCTTCGTAGTGGGCTGAACTGCAACCTTAAACACCTCTCCTCCGGTTATTTCTGTTTGTAAAACAGATGCCTTTTCTTTTTCCGCAGCGAATCCACTAATCGCTGAAAACCCTATCAAATAGACTACAAATAGACTAATTATTTTTCTATCCATCTTTTTCTGTCCTCCTTAATAAGATAGTATATGGTTTACCCCTATGGAGTTCACGTTTTCCCGCCGTTCCTGTAAAAAGCAATATTGTTGCCATAGCAGGTAGACCCAACTGTAATAAAACCCATAAGGTCTTTAAAACAGCAATAAACATGCCAATTTGAAAGAAATTAAGAATACAAATAGATAGAAAAAGTAAAAATACAAATTTATCAATATATTATCAATTTTTTCAAATATCAATAAAGGCGATGCTAATTCAGGGGCAAAGGTGAATGAGAACCATGTGACAATTTTTTGACAACACTTCACCTTTATCCGCAAATACGATAACCGAATGGCCGTGAAATATTGACAAAAATGATCAACCGGTTGAGTATAAATGTAAAGGGGGACATTGGTTCCAAAACAACTTGACACCCGTGGATACAGGGGATAGGCTTTCTCCATGCCCAGACAACCAAGACTTGATACGCTCGGCGCTTTGCAACATGTTATGGATCAGGAAATTGTTGGATGAAAAATTGGAATGGGTTTGACCTCGACGGCACAGTCTCCTTGAAAATGCGGCCCCTTCAATTTGCAGTCA
>JAIOSR010000285.1 GCA_021107495.1 Desulfobacterales bacterium
CAGCGGGACCTTTCCTCCGCCGCCCGGCAGATCAATGGCAAAATGCGGCACGCAAAGACCGGACGTGTGGCCCTGCAGTCCGGACATGATTTTCAACCCCTGGCTCAATGGGGTCCAGAAATGTGATGTCCCTTTTGCCAGGTCGGCTTGGAACAGATAATAGGGTCTGACCCGGATTGTCAAGAGTTTCCGCATTAAATCCTTCATGATTGCCATGTCATCGTTGACCCCTTTGAGAAGTACGGTCTGGCATCCTAAGGGGATGCCCGCATCAACGAGTCTTCGACAGGCAAGACCGGCCTCCGGTGTTATTTCCCGGGGATGGTTAAAATGAGTGTTTATATAAAGTGGATGAAATTTTTTCAAAATGTTTGTCAGCCGGGACGTAATCCTCTGCGGCAGGGTACATGGAACCCTGGTGCCGATGCGGATGATCTCCACATGGGACATCTTGCGCAGTTCACTCAGGATTCCAAAGAGTTCCTTATTCCCAAGCAGGAGCGGGTCTCCCCCTGAAAGGAGGACATCTCTTATCTCCTTGTTGCTTCGAATATAGGAAAGCCCTTCCCTGATTGTTTCTTTGGTCACCATGGAAGCTCGCCCGACTTTCCTCTTGCGGTTGCAGAACCTGCAATACATGGCACAGCGGGAAGATATGAGAAAGAGGACCCGATCCGGATACCGGTGGGTCAGGCCCGGAACCGGAGAAAGCCCCTCTTCATTCAACGGATCTTCCAGGCCGGCTTGATTCGTTATTTCCCGCATGTCGGGAATACACTGTCTGTATATTGCATCCCCCTTCCGTCTGATCAGTCCGAGATAGTAGGGGTTTACGAGCATGGGGTACCGGGCAGTCACCTCACTAAGCCCTGCCCCATCTATTTCAAAAGAGGCAGGCAGGAAATCAGGTCTGGTGATGCTTTGAGAGAGGACCTGTTTCCATGATGCCTCTGTATTTCCTGTTATTACGTTCTCACTCAATACTTACTCCTAAAAAGCCTTCAGCGTTAAGCTTTCAGCATTCTGAGACTAATTTTTGATCGTAAGGGCCTTTAACTGCTGTTCCAGGACATTTGAGATGTTGGTTCCGAGTAAATATCCGGTAAACCTTATGAGGCCCCAAAGAACAAGAACGGGTATTACAATAGTTTGAAGGACAAACACAATTATCAGGTTGATAGTGTAAGTAACACTATGAGACACCGCATCCTTTAAAAGGGCAAGTCTGTGTCTTATATTAGCGGTTTCTTTTGCATCCTTGTACATTCTGTTCAGTCCATCCCAGAATCCTGACTCACCAGGCCTGTTTTCAGTATCCTGCTCAAGTAGATTAGGATTCTTTATCTCACGTTTGATCTCTTCCAACGATTCAGTTGACTTCAGATATTTTTCTTTTAAAAAAAGGTCATAAACCTCATCGCTTATGATTGCGACTGCTGGTATGCAAAACCTTATCACAATAGATACCAATACCATTTTATACCCCAGACTCATGAAATTGACGCGTGAAAAACGGGGCACCCATATTCCGATGAGGCAAACAAACATGGAAAAGGTTAGCAAAATCTTGAAACCGAACCAGATCCCCACTTCCATAAATATCTTTTGAATACCTAAAGAGGTGGTGCTGATCAACATTATCCACGAAAACCGTTCGATTAAATCGTTGATCGGATCAAGTATTTCACCAAGACCGAATGCAACGCCAAAACCGGCAGGGGTAACGGCAAGCTTAGTATCCTGGACCACGGAAATGACACCGTTAATTGCCCTCGCTATTGCAAAGGCATATACGGCCCTTTTGAGCGTTTCACTGAAATATTGACTCCCCCTGTCATCTATTTTTTTTACGTATGTCATTTTGAGCAACGCATCGAGAGCGGCAGTACTCGACATGATCCCGATGAAAACAAAGATGAGGCTTATGGCTATTTTTTTCCTTGTCCCTGGCGATAGCATGTTTTTCATTCCCGGTCCCTCATGTTCAGATCAAAGGTCGGCTATTATTAATCAAAGCGTACTATTCTTTGCAATCCAAAATCCCCCCTGGCCCCCTTTAGAAAAGGGGAGGGAGCCTTAACCTCCCCCTTTATTAAAGGGGGGTTGAGGGGAATTTTTTTTGAGAGTAACCTATTCAAATGCAAACTATTAAATGCTCCCCGTAATAACTGCCGGATAATGATGTTGAGTAACATAGATCACGGAACCCTGTTTTTCAAGGAATTCGGCTTTACGCCTTTTTAAGAATTTCCCGAGCCTTTGGTCCGCAGTTGAAAAGGAGATCAAAGGCGGAGAGGTTCGGGACAAATGCCCCCCACAACTGCGGGTAGACGGGATAACGGGGGTTAATAAATTGAAGCTCGATTCCCGCCTCTTGAAATGCTGTTTTATCCAAGTATTTTCTCGCCCCGCTCCGGGCCAGGAAATGAGAAGCCCCTAATTTCCTGCACACTTCGACCGAAAGACGTGGTTCCTTTGCGTCAATACCCAGTTCCGACAGCAACAGTACTTTAGCGGAAATTTCCAGATGTTTCATAAGATGCTTGATGATATTCAAATTGAGGTCCACTAATCTTTCGGGTATCCCTGTGAAAACCGCTTCCAAAAACGGCAGGTGGTCCTCGAAAAAGGGGGCCTTTGCATATGCCGTTCTCAGACTTTCCAGGTGCTTTTTTGCCCAGCGTCCCTCGCGGCAGATTCTTACCTCATTGATTTTCTGAAATCCAAGGCCCTTCTTCCACACCGGGATGGTCATCCACAAGGTCCCCTGGTCGTTTTTAAAGCGGTTTCTGGCCAACCAGGTCGTCCCGCGGGGAAACTGGACAGAATCCATGAATACAATAATATTTGAATGAACGGCCTTTGAAAAAAAGCCGGCAAAGGGGGCAAAGTATGGTTGATAGGCTGAAACGATCATCAATCGGTAATGCTCATGATTCGGAAAAAAGATGAGGTTTTTGGGCTTTCAGTTCCCTGTTTTTTGACAAAACCAGTTTGCGCGCAAAGTCCGGATGGGACAGGTATTTGAGGACGCTTTCCTTTAGCCTTTCCACGTTCTCCCGGAATACCTCCCGTTTCTTATTTTTATCCACAAAAAACTTTTCCTGGATATACCTGTATGAGATTTTCCGCCCAAATGTATCTTTGAGTATGGCAAGTATTTTTTCTTTGTCGGGCAAGGTTTCAAGGTGCTCTATTGTAATGGGAACATTTATCCGGGCTTCCACACTGACCAGCCACCTGTCACCGGCTATAACACGGCTCAGGTCCCAAATTTCAAGATCGAGGTCGTTGTCCAGCTTGATTGTTTCAAAGAGTTTTTCAGACATCAGGGCTCCTTAGTATGCATGATGAAAATAATTATTCTTGTTCAGCAAGAAGATACTCAATAATTTTCCTGGAAGTGTACTCAGCCACATCGGCAAGTCCGTCTAACGGCATAAAGGATAGGGCATTGGCGGAAAAAAGACAAGTGGCAGAGGCCGGAAACTCATCGTCCGGCAGATAAAAGATATAACAGAGGGCTATTTTGGGCAGGGGAAAGAGGATAAACGAAAAATCACCGCTCACCCCGGGCGGGCCATCCAGGCCATCAAAGATTGTCTTTATGTTTTCCTGTTTTTCCCGAATCGAAAGGACATGGGGAACCAGAACCCTTTCGCTGTTTGCGCTGAATGCCCCCTGATAGGGCATGCTGCCCGGGAAATCTTTAAAGGCCTTGAGAGGTTCGATCTGTACCTGATAGGGACCGGCGTGGACTGCATAGAGAGAAATCAGAAGTCCCTTCGGGTCCACAACGGTTTGGCCGGACAAGGTTATCGCATCGGGACCAATACGGCAATCCTCTCCAAAGGCCCTGAAACCCAAACCATCGCCCTTTGACTCCGACGCGAGGCATGTTTCCACATCTTCACGGGGTAATTGAGCATAAAATCCGGATAGGTTTTCACGAATGATCTTCTCGTAATTTGTGCTCACGCGAAATATCTCCTAACATTTGCAGGTGTCATGTTTCGTCATTAAATTGTCATCTCGATCTTTCAAACCCTGCGCCTTGCGCCTTAAGCCCTGAGCCCGGGCCTATACAGCATTTTCGAGGGGCTACAGACCAAATGCCTTAAATCAACTGATCCCTTATAAAAGACAAGCTATCACACCAATTGACCGCAAAGCAAGCCTTGCCCTGGATATCAAAATTCCCTATTGATTAAAAAAATCAAGAGGATATAATAATAAACAAGAGGAGGATAACAGAGATTGATGAACAAAAAACCTCTTAACGTCCTGATAGCCGCTTCCGAGGCCGCACCCTTGGCCAAGGCCGGTGGCCTGGGTGATGTGGTGGGGAGCCTCCCCCTGGCTTTGAGGGACCTGGGCTGCAGGGTGGTTGTGGCCCTGCCCGCCTATCGCCAGGTCCTTGAACAGGCCGGAGAACTGAGGCTGACGTCAGAGGGCCTTCCTGTACGTCTTGGCAAATCCGAATTGACCGCGGATATCCTTGTGGGGAAACTGGCCCCGGGTGTACCGGTCTGCCTGGTCCGGCAAGACGCGTTCTTTGACCGGAGCGAGCTTTATGACAACAGCCATGGAGAGTATCCTGACAACCGGGAAAGGTTTATCTTTTTTTCCCGGTGCATCCCGACCTTGTGCTCTGCCGCGGGCTTTGAGCCGGATGTGATTTTAGCCAACGACTGGCAGACAGGCCTTGTAATGGCCATTTTGCACAAAGGTGCCCTGCCCCGCACGGCCGGGGTCTTTGCCATTCACAACATGGGCTATCTGGGCCTGGTTCCCCCGGAAAAAACAGAGAACATAGGGTTTCCCGATTCATATTATGGTATGGACGGTATGGAGTATTACGGCCAGATGAGTTTGCTCAAGGCGGGCATTGTCTATTCCCAGGCCGTGATAACGGTCAGCCCCACATACGCCAAAGAGATCCAAACCCCGGAGTTCGGCTCCGGGCTGGACGGGTTGATGCGTTCTATCAAGGACCGGCTTTACGGAATCTTAAACGGTGTGGACTATGAGGAGTGGGACCCGGCCACGGACAGAAATCTGGCTGCCAATTACTCGCCCGGGGACCTTGCCGGAAAGACGATCTGCAAGGAGGAGCTCCTGAAGACGATGGGTCTTCCGAATAAACTTCTTGACAGGCCTGTCATCGGCATGGTCTCCCGTCTGTTCGACCAGAAAGGCTGTCAGCTTGTGGCCGAGGCCGCAGAGGACCTTTTTGCCCTGAATACGGGTCTCGTTCTTCTTGCTCGAGGTGATGAGAATTATGAAAGTCTTTTTTCAGAACTACAGGGACGATATCCGGACCAATTCGGGCTTAATCTGGGTTTCGATGAGGCACTTGCCCACAAGATAGTGGCCGGCTGCGATATGTTCATGATACCATCCCTTTACGAACCCTGCGGCCTTACCCAGATGTTCAGCCTCAAGTACGGGACTATTCCAGTAGTAAGAGCTACCGGCGGCCTTGAGGACACGGTTACGGACCCGAATGAAGGCGATAGTCCCGGCACCGGTTTCAAGTTTAAGGCGTTTAAGGCCGAGGCCCTGCTAAAGGCCG
>JAIOSR010000546.1 GCA_021107495.1 Desulfobacterales bacterium
GTGTCTCTTTACCGGGCATTAGGCGGAACTTGGACGGACGCATTGACTCCCGATGCCGGATCAGAACCCGCCGAAACAAGAGGCGATACTAATCATGAAGGATAACGATGAAACAGCAACAGACGAACGTCAGGAAACAGGAACATCCGAGGCACGGGCAGACAAAAACCCATGGCGAAAGGTAATCACCCTTTTTGTGTGTCTGCTGATCCTGGGTGTCGGCATTGCCGTAGCAACTTATTTTAAAAGGACGGCCCCAAAAGCGCGCAAAAGACCACCAATAACAATGACTCCCCTGGTTCAGGCTAAAAGGATTTATCCCGGCACCCACAGGGTTAAGGTGCCGGCCATGGGGACAGTTATTCCTGCACGGGAGATGATACTAAAGGCCCGAGTATCCGGGGAAATCGTGGCGGTCCGCCCTGAATTTGTTGAAGGGGGTATCCTGGATGAAGGCGATGAAATTTTGCGCGTCGAGCCTGCGGACTACCATTTAAAAATTGTGCAAAAACAGTCCCAGGTGGCAGATGCAACATATGCCCTGAAAATGGAGATGGGTTATCAGGACGTGGCCAAAAGGGAATGGGAGCTGTTAAAGGGTAGTAAACCGGCCAGTGCGATTGATGTTGAACTGGCACTGCGCAAGCCTCACCTGGAAAAGGCCCGGGCCGATCTCGCAGCCGCCGAAGCCGAACTCGAGCAGGCCGGGCTTGATCTGGCCCGAACTAAAACCAGTGCCCCTTTTAATGCCATCATCCGCGCCAAAAATGTCGAAAAAGGATCTTATGTATCTACACAGGAACAATTAGCGGAACTGGTCTGTACGGATGAATACTGGATACGGGTATCGATCCCGGTGGATCGGCTGAAATGGATTTCTATTCCAAAAAATGACGGGGAAAAGGGTGCTAAGGTTCGTATTTCATATCGAAACGGATCCGAGCTACCCGGTAGGGTGATTAAACTGATGGGTGATCTGGAAAAAGAGGGGCGCATGGCGCGGGTCCTGGTACGTGTCAAGGACCCCCTTGGTCTGAAAACACCGGGCAGAGACCGGCCGCCGCTCATAATCGGTGAATACGTAAGCATTGAGATCGAAGGACGGCAATTAGATAGTATATACGCCATTCCCCGCACGGCCCTCAGGGATAACGCCTCCATCTGGATAGCCAAAGATGACGGCAAACTTGAAATCCACGACGTGAATACCGTGTGGCGAAATGCGCAAACGGTCCTGGTGCGAGACGGCCTTAAACCGGGGGACCGGCTGATCATCTCTAATCTTCCCGCACCGGTTGACGGCATGTCCGTCAAGGTCCAGGATTCACAGACCGGCAATAAAAACACTTTGCCTGGAAGGTGAAAAGCAGAAGGTTTTATATAAAGAATGAAGACGACCATAAAAAAGCAGCCTGAAAAAAAAGGCCCCCTTGCCTGGATGGCCGGTCATTCGGTTACCGCCAACCTGCTCATGCTCGTCCTGCTGGTAGGCGGACTATTCTGGGGAAGCAGGATCAAGCAGGAACTGTTTCCTGATTTTGAACTAGATATGGTAAATATTTCCGTTTCCTATCCCGGTGCAAGCCCTGAAGAAGTGGAAAGGGGTATTATTCTGGCAGTTGAGGAGGCGGTTCAGGGGCTTGAAGGGGTTAAGGAAATTACTGCCTCGGCCCGGGAAGGTTCCGGTTCGGTTACGGTAGAACTGATTGAAGGAGAAAACATACAGCGTCTGGCACAGGAGATCAAAAATGAGGTGGACCGTATTACCTCCTTTCCAGACGAGGCTGAAGAACCCCAGGTGGTCATTGCCGCGCGTAAACGTGCCGTTGTTTCATTAGTCCTTTACGGAGACCAGGGTGAAAGGGTGCTGCGGGAAATTGCCGAGGATATCCGTGACCGATTGCTCCAGGACCCTGAAATAACCCAGGTGGAACTGGAAGGGGTCCGCGATTTTGAAATCAGCATCGAAATTTCGCAGAACACCTTGCGCACCTTTAATCTTACCCTTGAAGAGGTTGCAAACAGGATAAGGCAGGCTTCCGTGGAACTGCCCGCAGGCGCCATCAAAACCGAGGGGGGAGATGTCTTAGTCAGGATGAAAGAACGCCGGGATTACGGGGATGAATTCGGTAAGATTCCCATCATAACGGCCAATGACGGGACCGAGGTGCTGCTGGAAGAGATTGCCGGGATAAAGGATGGATTCGAAGAAACCGACAGCTTTGCCACCTATAACGGCAAACCGGCGATCATTTTAGAGGTCTACCGGGTGGGTGACCAGACACCCATAACCGTGTCCGATGCGGTAAAGGGGCAAATTGGACCCATCAATCAAAGTCTGCCGCCAGGTCTTTTTCTTGAATCGCGAAGAGATAGATCGGAGATATACAGCCAGCGCCTCGATCTCATGCTGCGAAACGGATTTCTGGGTCTGGGTCTGGTGTTTATTCTGCTGGCTGTTTTCCTGGAAGCCAGACTTGCCTTCTGGGTGAGTCTCGGGATTCCCATCTCATTTCTCGGCTCCCTCCTGATTTTGTCCCCCCTTGGGGTGAGTATCAACATAATATCCATGTTTGCCTACATCGTAACCCTTGGGATCGTGGTTGACGACGCCATTGTGGCCGGTGAAAACATCTATCACTACCGCCAAAGCGGGATGCCCTGGTTTAAGGCCGCCGTGCGAGGCGTCCGGGAAATCGCAATGCCCGTCACTTTCAGCGTTTTGACCAATATGGTCGCCTTTATGCCACTGTTTTTCGTCCCCGGTTTTATGGGCAAGGTCTTTAACCAGATTCCGTTGGTGGTGATCAGCGTATTTGCCATATCTCTTATAGAAAGCCTGTTCATCCTTCCCGCACATCTCGGTCATCAAAAAGAACAAAACGGTAATGGTATTTTCAGTTGGCCGCGGCTTTTGCAACGACGATTCAGCAACTTTTTTACACGCATGGTTCGTACCAGGTATGGCCCATTTTTGAATCTGGCCTTGCACCACCGTTACGTCACGTTTTCTATAGGTATTGCCGTACTTTTGATTACAGTGGGCTATGTAAATAGCGGACGCATGGGCTTTGAGCTTTTTCCAAAGATAGAATCCGATTACTCCAAGGCTACGGCCACGCTTCCCTTTGGTACTGCCGTCCGGAGAACGGAAAAGGTTCAGGAAATTATGGTGAGTGAGGCCCAGGCCGTGGCCGAGGAAAATGGCGGAAAAAACCTGGTCAAGGGCATCTTTGCAAGGATCAATGATAACCAGGCAGAGGTACGGGTCTATCTGGCCCCGCCGGACACACGGCCCATACCAACGGCAAAATTCACCGAACTTTGGCGAAAGAGGGTCGGTACATTAGCCGGTCTTGAATCGATCAAGTTTGAGTCGGATGCGGGCGGTCCCGGTCACGGAGGTGCGATTTCAGTTGAACTGCGTCATCGCGACATTGATATCTTGGAGCGGGCAAGTTCGGAACTGGCCGGGGCCCTGGGCTTTTTCCCGAACGTAACAGACATTGATGATGGGTTTGCCCCTGGAAAACAGCAGATCGATTTTCAAATCAAACCCGAGGGCCGAAGTCTCGGTATGCGTTCCAGGGAAGTGGCCAAGCAGGTCCGCCACGCCTATTACGGCGCCCAAGTCCTGAGGCAGCAGCGTGGACGTAACGAAGTCAAGGTCATGGTGCGACTGCCCAAAGGGGAACGGGTGTCCGAGCACAACCTGGAGGAGATGGTTTTGCGCACACCGGCCGGCAAAGAGATCCCCCTGACCGAGGCGGTCACATTAAAGCGGGGCCGGGCTTACACGACCATTGATCGCCGCAATGGTCATCGGATAGTTACCGTGACCGCCGATGTCAGGCCCCGCAGCAAGGCCGGGCAGGTATTGCAATCGATCAAGGCGGAGACATTACCCGAGTTGCAGGAAAAGTATGCGGGTTTTACATACAGTTTTGAAGGCAGACAGGCCGACCAGAGAGAAAGCGTTCAGGGTCTTACTAAAGGTCTGTTTATTGCACTGCTGGTTATCTTCGCCATGCTGGCCATTCCATTTAACAGCTATATCCAGCCTATGATCATTATGATATCCATACCTTTCGGGATAGTGGGTGCCGTTGCCGGTCACCTGATCATGGGCTACAGCCTGAGTGTTACGAGTCTGTTCGGTGTGGTTGCCCTTTCCGGGGTTGTGATAAACGACTCCCTCGTGCTCATCCATTTTGCCAACAGTCGCCGGCTGGCCGGAATGAGCAGCCATGATGCCATTCATTCTTCCGGTATTCAACGCTTCCGGCCCATTCTCCTGACCACCCTGACTACTTTCGGGGGGCTGTCGCCCATGATCTTCGAGACATCACGGCACAGATATTGATTTTATTGCAAGGGCTCCGGATGGCAAAGGAGTGGAAGAGCTGGTTCAAAAAGAGATTGTAAAATCCCTTCGCCAGAAAATACCAGTAGAACAGGCAATGGATATGTATCAAATTGGGGGTAGAAGAGCAAGACCCATACCTCAATCGAAACG
>JAIOSR010000058.1 GCA_021107495.1 Desulfobacterales bacterium
CAGGTTTATTTTATCGGCTTTCAATCCACCGTGGTAATCATGCTTACCGGATGTTTCGCAGGCATGGTCCTGGGTTTTCAGGGGTACAACAGCCTGCGCCAGTTCGGTTCGGATGCATTTTTGGGACCTGCAGTGGGGCTTGCCCTTATCAAGGAACTTGGGCCCGTTTTTTCAGCTTTTGTGGTTACGGGAATGGCAGGATCCGCCATTACCGCTGAAATCGGCATTATGAGAATCAGTGAGCAGGTCGATGCTCTGGAACTCATGGGGCTCAATCCATATCGTTACCTTGTGGTCCCTAATTTTTTGGCGATGATAGTCTGTATGCCTTTACTGACGGCCATTTTTGATGTTGTCGGTATTTTCGGGGGATACCTGATCGGGGTAAAATTATTAGGTGTGAGTGCCGGTGTCTATTTCGGAGAGATGGCCGCCTATGTGGATATGGCGGATGTCATGGAAGGAATTTACAAATCCCTGAGCTTTGGTATCATAATTGTCTGGGTTTGTTGTTTTAAGGGGTATTACACGGGAATATTTACCGGGTTCGGCGCTGAAGGTGTCAGCAAAGCAACCATCCAGGCGGTTGTCATGTCCTTCGTGTTGATTCTCATGTGGGATTATTTTATGACCTCGTTGCTGTTTTAGGAAATGCCATGATCAGTATTGATGATCTCCATAAGTCATTTGACGGAAACGAAGTCTTGAGGGGCATCTCTTTGGAGATCAAAAAGGGAGAAGTGGTAGCGCTGATCGGGGGGAGCGGTTGCGGAAAGAGCGTTCTCCTGAAACATATAGCCGGGCTGATTAAACCTGACAGCGGTCGCGTTACGGTGGACGGCAAGGATATGAGCATGCTCAGGGGCGGGGCACTGACCGATTTGAGGGAACGGTTTGGTTTTCTCTTTCAGGGCGGGGCACTGTTTGATTCCATGACCGTGTTCGAAAACGTTGCCTTTCCCCTGAAA
Organism: Desulfobacterales bacterium; assembly: GCA_021107495.1. Taxonomy (GTDB): domain Bacteria; phylum Desulfobacterota; class DSM-4660; order Desulfatiglandales; family Desulfatiglandaceae; genus JAIOSR01. Next base: position 969 of record JAIOSR010000058.1, read on the forward strand.
GAAAAGACAAAACTGAGCCATCAACTCGTGCTGGAAAGAGTGTTCAGGGAGCTTGAGAATGTGGGCCTGTCCGGCTCGGAATACAAGTATCCTTCTCAGATCAGCGGGGGAATGGTCAAACGTGCGGCCCTTGCCAGGTGCCTGGTCATGGATCCCGAGATTATGCTCTTTGATGAGCCCACAACCGGACTGGACCCGGTGATGGGAAATGCTATTTTGAACCTTATAGATGACTGTCACAAGCGGCTTTCGTTTACCGCAATCGTCGTGACCCACGAGATACCCGGGGTGTTTGACATTGTGGAAAAGGTGGCCATGATCCATGAGGGAATTATCTTAGCCGAGGGAACACCCGAGGAGTTCATGTCCTTTACCGAGCCTGCGGTCCGGGCGTTTGTTGGCCGCAAGCAATAAAAAATGTCAATATCTCAGTGGCGGGGTATATGAAATGAAAAAATTTGATATTGAATTAGCCGTTGGTTTGTTTATGGTTGCCGGGATAATCTGCCTGGGCTATTTGACCATTAAGCTTGGAAAGATGGAGGTCTTAGGTGATAAAGGATATGAGCTTCAAGCGGTTTTTGCAAACAGCGGCGGATTGAAAAGCGGTTCTCCGGTTGTCATTGCAGGGGTAGAAGTGGGGCGCGTAAAACAGATAGCTCTGGATGATTATGAGGCTAAGGTTGTGATGAACCTTCCTTTGGATGTGAAAATCCAGGAGGACGCCATCGCTTCCATTAAGACCAAGGGATTAATCGGGGAAAAATATGTTGAAATATCAGTCGGCGGGTCTGAGAGGATCCTTGAACCGGGGGATCTTATTCGAGAGACCGAGCCTGCTGTCGACCTTGAGCAATTGATTTCAAATTATGTGTTTGGAAAATTGTAGATTTAAGCCCCGCCCTGACTGGGGGCAACAATTAGGTTTCACAAAAAAATTGGGATAAGAATCCCTCAGCCAGCCGAGAAAAAAGGCCTAAAGAGAGGGTGTCACGATTTTTTGTTGTCTATTCACTATTGACGGGTTGTAAAAATTGAGTTAACCTAAAGTCTCTGAATATTTGGGCCGATAACTTCTTCATATCCTATGTAAAGCCTTAATAGGCAATCCTCGGCACCGGATCACAAAAAATAATAAATCAAACGCCGCAAAACAAGCGGGTTGGAGGGCATGTCGTGTCAATACATTTTTTAAGGGTGAGCCTTTTCCTTTTTTTTACTCTTGTCATGGCTCTCCCGTCATTCGCCGGACAGCCTATGGAACAGATCAGGGAAACAACGGACAGAATTATTGCCATCGTAAGTGATCCGGTATTGAAACCCCCTGAAAAGGCCGAAGAGAGAAAACGGTTGATCCGCCAGGTCGTGGATGAACGATTTGATTGGGAGGAGATGTCTCGCCGGAGTCTTGCAAGGCACTGGAAGCAAAGGACGGACGATGAAAAAAAAGAATTTATAAATCTCTTTGGAAAATTGCTGGAACGTACATATCTTGAACAGGTGGGAAATTATTCAGGGGAAAAGGTCCTGTATTTAAATGAAACTATCGACGAAAGTGGCTTTGGTGATGTAAGAATAAAAATTATTACCAAGCAGGAAACGGAGATTCCGGTCAGATACAAGGTTAAAAAAAATGGAGATGGCTGGTACGTTTATGATATATCCGTTGAGGGTCGCAGTCTCATCAACAATTACCGAAAACAGTTCCAGCGGATGCCTTACAAGAAGCTCCTAAAGCAATTGAAGGCCAAGGTTACTCAAGAATAAAAGCCTTTTATATCAAACATGTTAAGTTTGCAGTTTGTCGGAAAGGAGTCAATCAACGTGAGAAAGATTTTTGTAGCATTTGTTTGCTCTGTACTGTGGATAATCCAACCCGCCGTGTCCTCTTTTGGCCAACCCCCTGAGTTTTTGTCCGACCTTAAGGCCACCTCTTTTGAAGGGCAGACGAAAAGGTTCGGACAATTTTACCTGGTTCCTGATGTAGATGTGACATCTGATGGGTTCGGAGGGTATTTTTACAGCTACAAGGACAAACGGGGAAACAAGACAACCACAAACAGGCTTGATTCCCTTCCCAAGGGGCTCCTAACAGCCGGGAAGCCGGTTCAAGTCGCTTTTAATGACGCTACAGGAATGCCTGTGAGGGTTGCCGAATCGCAAACCTCCCAACACGAGGTCTCCGGGCCTTCGACTCATGACGAATCGGGGGAACTTGAAGGGGAAATCTACGATCCTATTGAGCCGGTTAATCGGGCATTCTTTCATTTCAATGACAAGCTGTACTTCTGGGTCCTTAAACCGATTGCTACCGGTTATGAGAAAGTTTTTCCCGAGCCTTTGAGGGTCAGTGTGCGCAATTTTTTCCACAATATCCTCATGCCTGTTCGCGCGATCAACTGTCTTCTACAGGGTAAAATCGAAGGCTTTGGGACAGAGATAACACGTTTTATCGTGAATTCAACCATAGGCATATGCGGGTTTAGCGATGCGGCAAAAACGGCTTTTAACATTGAAAAGCGGGATGAGGATTTTGGGCAGACACTCGGGTTTTACGGCTTGGGGCCCGGAATTTATATCAACTGGCCTCTTTTAGGTCCATCCAGTATTCGGGATACGTTCGGTATCGTGGGAGACGGATTCCTTAACCCCGTGAACTATGTGGAGCCAGCCAAATACTGCATTGCTATAAAGGCCTACGACCAGATCAACAAGACCTCTCTCAGTCTCGGGCAGTATGAAGCCCTCAAAAAGGCCGCTTTTGATCCCTATATTTCACTCAGGGAGGCCTACTATGAAAACCGCCGTTACAAGATCCGGGAGTAATGAGTCATATTAAAGTATCCACCCCCTTTGGGGGAGGATACTTTATTAATCCTAAACCGTATTGTTTATACAACGTTAGGGTTAATCCGCATAAGGATAATAACTCTGGGCCACGTCCAAACGTGCCAGATGGTTACCGCCCAACCACAACTGGATAATCTTGCTGTCCCGCAGGTATTTCTCCACGTGATAATCACGAACATAGCCGTATGAACCCATAAGATCCATGGCCCTGTTGCAGACCATCTCCGTTACGTCACAGGCATGGGCCTTGGCCGCACTTGCCCTTGCCAGTAGGTAATCGTCGCCGGGACTGCCGAATTTTTTCCGGTTATTGAACATGGCCGCCACAGAAAGATAAAACATACGGGCCGATTCTATGCCAATGGCCATATCGGCAATTAACGCTGCCTGTAGCGAATGGTTGCGTACCGGTTTTCCTCCATAAGATCTGGTTCCGGTGTATTCCGTCACAATTTCCAATACGGCCTGGGCATTCCCTATTGCCATGGGCGCGCTCGTGAGTCTACCCCAACTGACGTTAGTTCTGAATAGCTTCCAGTCAACCCCCGGTCCCCCTGCCCTGTATTCCTTGGGTACCCTTACATTGTCAAAGTAAATGGCCGCGTTTACATCCGTGACCTTCATTCCCATTTTGTCTTCCGGCTTTCCAAAGGAAAGGCCGGGTGTATCCTTGGGAACGTAAATAAGGGCAAGCCCTTCTTCTTTCTGACTTGGATCGGTCGTGCAGATAACACAGTAGAGGTCGGCAATGCTGGCCCCGCTTGGCCACATCTTTTCGCCGTTAATGACCCATTCATCGCCTTCCAATTTGGCCCTGGTTCGAATCGTGAGGCCATGTTCTGCCCCATCCTCGATGTTGCAGCCTCCTGCAGGCTCGGTAATGGCCAGACATCCGCAGCGCGGCGTGTCATCACAGAACATTGGGATAAATTTGTCCATGACTACCGTGTTCCTGCCCCCCATGGCCGCGGCGAAACACCAGGGTATAATCAGGGCATGAAGGGAAAGACCGCTGTCCCCGCGGGCTATCTCCTCGGATATGGCGCAGATAGTGGCTGCCGAGCGTATTTCCAGGCCACCATATCTTTTGGAGAAACCCCGCTTCTGAATGCCGAGCTTGACGAGTCCCTCATATGCTTTTTCAAATACGGCATGGTCCTCATCCATCTGCATTCGGATCGGCATAACCTCTTTATCGACGTATTTTCGAATCGTGGTCAATAGAAGCTGATCTTCCTCTGTTGTAATAAAGTCACCGTACCTTTTCATCTGAACCTCCCTTTTAAGTTAAAATTTTTCCTTTTCATTTTTTTTGCGATATTATCCACTCGAACCGATAACTTCAAGATATTTTGTATTCATTTCAGAAACTTTCCCCTATCCTCCATAAAATCCTTGTAAATCCGATAGTATTCCGTCTCCTCATAATCTACCTGCCTTAAAGGTATATGATTGAAACTGTAGATTTCTGCTTTGGGGCAGGCCAGAAGAATCGGGGAGTGTGTTGCTATTACAAACTGGGCGTGCCCGGCATTGCTCATATCGCCAATCACCCTTAGTAACTCCAACTGGCTTTTTGGCGAAAGGGCTGTTTCAGGTTCGTCTAATAGATAGAGCCCTTTGATTCGGTAGCGGGCCTTAAAAAATGACATGAGGGACTGACCGTGTGATTGGGTCATTAAGGATTTTCCCCCGAAATATTTAAGGACGGTTCGGTCGGAAGCCGCCCATTCGTCAACATATCGTGTAAAATCCCCGAATACCGCGGATGAAAAAAACGATCCCGGGACCGAGCCATTATTCCATTCCACTGAAATATACTTATAGAGGTCTTCCTCATATGGATTCATCTCGACTCGTCTTGCTTGAACACTTTTCCATATATGGATACCACATTTGTGAGCAATGGCTTCCAGCAGGGTGGATTTCCCTGTCCCGTTTTCACCTATGAAAAAAGTCACTGGCGAAGAGAACTCAATTCTTTGGCTTTGATGAAAAGTCTTTAGATTAAAAGGATAGTGTTCTTTGGTGGGGTATTTTTCCGGGTAAAATGTAGTCCTATTTAGATGCACGGCAACAGCTCCTTATTTGAGGTACCGGATGGATCAGCAAAGCGCAGGCGAGTCATTTGATAAGCATGTTATCTTGACCCTATAAATCATTCTCAGCGGCGATTTCGAGGAGAATAGGAAAAATATCCATGATATTTACCATTCCGATTATTTCTTTTTTCCGCATTACCATGGGCTGCCTGATATGTTCCTTGAACATTATATATATGGCCTTGCTAATGGTGTCATCTTCTTCTAATAACGGATGAATAGGTGACATAACGTCTTTGACCTTCTTTTGGGACTCCTGTTTGACCAAGTCAAAAAAAGAAGTATGAAGCCATTTGAAGCGCTCTTGCACGTCACTTACCTCTTCGGCTACTTCCAGTGTCCGTGAAGAGAGGACCGAGTAATACGCTCTTGAATGTTCCGGTTCCTTGGCAGGTTCAGGAACCAGGCCCCTTATCAGGTCAAATACGGAAATCTTGCCGATGATTTTCTCGGCTGCATCCTTAACGAGAAGCGTCTTGTGATAATTGCCAGACATGCCGGAATCAATCTTACGATAGTTTTCTTTCAACATTTTAATAGCATCAGCAAGACAGGCCCCGGAATCGATCGTATCGTACTCCTCAATCGGGGACATAATGTCCTTAACATTTTTGTATTCGCCCATTCTAAATATCCCCCTTCAAATAAAAATTGTGTGAACTATAAAGTTAATAAGACATTTACAAATGCCGTTAGACATATTTCCAATATATTATTTTTACCCGAATCTCAAGGTGTTTTTAAGGCGGAATATGCCGCTCCTGTCAGGGCGGCCCTGTCATTGAGAATAACCCTGACAGGTATGTTTTCCAGTAAATTTTTAAACCTGCCCTTATTCACAAAAGCCTTCATGAAAGGTTCTTCTTTCAATTTGGGCAGGATTTGAGGGACAATGCCGCCTCCCAGATAGAGCCCCCCGTCAGTCAATGCTGTTAAAGCAAGATTCCCGGAAACGGAACCCAGTATGGTGATGAACATGTCCAGTGTCCTCACGCACAGGGCCTGTTTTTGATTCATTGCGGTTTCCGTGATTGCCCTTGCAGTATCCATCTCCTTGATTTTTCTTTTCAGCCATGCGGGTTCGCTGTAACGTCCCGTTTCTTTCAGCCATGTATAGATATTGATCAGACCGGGGCCGGATAAAAGCCTTTCGATACTCACGTGACCAAAGCGCCGGTGCAGATGTTCCCATAACCGGACTTCTGTTATTGAGTTGGGGGCAAAATCCACATGCCCTCCCTCGGAAGATACAGGGATGTATCGCCCGTTTTGAAAGATAAGAAGTGCCTCTCCCAATCCTGTTCCAGGGGCTATAAGACCAATATTTTTTTCTTTTCGAGCCCTGACCCTGTTCAGAGAAAAAAACTCGTTGCTCTTCAGGAGGGGAATAGCCGTGGCCATGGCGGTGAGATCATTGATCAAGCGCACGTGTTTCCATCTGAAGCGCCTTTTTATTTGAGCTTCGGATACATTCCATGGAAGGTTTGTGGTTTTGCATTGTCCGTTAACCACGGGACCGGCAATACCAAAACAGGCACCGGTGATCGATGCCCGATGTTTTTCAAGAAATCGTTCAACAATAATTTCAAGGTCAGGGGCATTGCGGCTGGAATAGGTCTCAGTGGCTTTTGAAAGAGGACGCCTTTTCCCCATGATAAAGAGTCCCAGATTTGTTTTGGTCCCGCCGATGTCGCCTGCTAAGACAAGACTTCTGTTTTTTCCCTGGTTCATATCGCTTAATAATCCTGCTCAAGGATATCAAAGATTGTTCTGAGATGGCTTATGGTAAAGTCGGGATCGGGATCTCCGGGAGCCATGACCGATCGTCCTCCATCTGTCAGGAGGGCCGTCCAGGCTCCAGCGGCCTTTCCCGCCATCACATCAAAACGGAAATCTCCTACAACAAGTAATTCGGAAGATTTAAAGCCCATCCGCCTCGCTGCCTGAAGCACTCCATCCGGGTGGGGCTTGGGCAGTGAAACGTCGCGAGTGATTATGGCGGAAAAATCTTTCGCAGTTACACCATTAAATGTCTTAAGTGCCTTTTTTACTGAACTCAAGCTGTTCCGTGTAAGGATGCCCAAAAGAAGCCCCCTGTTTTTAAGATCGCCAAGGCATTTTTCCGCCCCACTGTTGGGTCGGGATGCCTTTGCCGCAATCTCCTCTTTTTCCTCCAATATTTTCATCAGCTCAGCCCGCCTGGCGGGGGCCAAGGTTTCCAGATATTCAAGGATCGGTTGATCCACGGGACATCCCAGTTCAAGTTTGATTGCAGGAAAATCAAGGGCCCCGGGGTGAGTTAAGGTCCCGTCAAAATCAAATAAAACGCCTTTTATAGTCATCTTTCTTCCGGAGCAGGGTGGACTATTAGTATTACCTTGGAAAGTATCATTTTTAAAAACATGAAGACCTTTTGTAACCGTTTGCCGGTTCAGGGTTCAGGAAGTTGAATCTGAGTAGCTACGATCTTTTTACCATCCGTAAAATCAATAGTCACGATTATTATGATTGAAATTTTAACATGGTTTTATTATCGTCGAAAGCACTTGATTGTATCTGATTCAACTTGACTCATAAAGGGTGTACGTATTCAATGCCTCAAATTTTACGGAAGGAGAGTCTGTTATGAACGTTCTTGTGATTATTTACTCGGATGATGCGGAGACTATTTACAACGCAATGAGACTGGCAAATATCGGTGTGGAAAAAGGTGATGAAGTCAGCGTATTCATGCTCGGTAAAGGTGTCATGTTTGAACAGATTGATAGTAAGGAGTTTGACGTGATGGGTCAGATCAATCAATTCGAGGGAGATTTTTACGTCTGAGGTGTCTGCATGAAATCCCACGGGCTGGGAGAATCGAGCAGTTGTCCCATCGGCTGGATGGATGATCTGTATGAAATCGCAAAAGAGGCGGATAAAGTTTTAACTTTTTGATATTTACATATAGCCGGGGTGAACGAAAACATAAAGGCCTTCCGCAGGGGGAGGGAGGTAACCGCTAAATAAGTGGCGGAGTTAGTGGGTAATGGCGAGGCATGCATAGACGCAGCCGGTCTTTTTATAGGCTCCTCATTAGAATATGTGGGCCAATCTTCAATCTAAAATTTAGCAACAGATTGAAATCATGTTTTTTCTGGTCATAATTATTAGGATAGTAACAGTAGTTATACCCCATGACCGGGTTATGAAGTCTTTTCCTCGATTCCGGGTCTCACTGCGTGTCGAAGATCCCGCTATGCGGGGGTCATTTCAAAGGGTTACGGACGGGTGATGCCTCCCCCCTCCCTGTTCCCCTCGCCTTTGGCTTCCGCCTTCGTTCCAACTTCGGCGGGACAGGCGGGGCCAGGGGGTCCCCCATTCCGTAACCCATTGAAATGACGAAGGCCTCCCGACAGTCACTCGGAAAAGACCTCATAACCCTTTTCCTTTGAACACAAATTATTACCCACAGATTTTTGTGAGGAGCCATAATTTTCAAGCGAGAAAGCATGTATTCAAAACACAGCGGCATATTTCTTTTTATTTTTCTCTTGTCTCTTATTATGAGTAGTGTTCCACAACAAGCCACAGGTAAGGCAAAACCGCAAGAGGACAATAGGCCCGATGAAATCATGACGGTAAAAGTAGCCCTCGGCAATGTACGCAAGGGACCGGCGCGGACATTTCCCGTAATAGATAAATTGAGAAAGGGTGACAAGGTAAAAGCAATAAGTAAGAAAGATAAATGGTATAAAATAAGATTTCGTGGAGACCAGGTGGGCTGGGCACATGAATCCCTCTTTTCCAGGACACATACGACTCAGGGAGCCGGTACAGGCATTTCCGGGCAAATTAAAGAGATTCAATTTGAAATTTCACCGGAAGGCGGAGAAATGGTCATCTTTCGATTAAACGGCTATCATCCCCCAAAGACCTTTGCCCTTGACGATGGCAGACCGAGGGTGGTCTGCGACTTCTTTGACACAAGTCTCGGGGCAGGGATCGGCCGTCTGCTAAAAACCAAAGGCGAAATCATTCAACAAGTAAGGATCAACCTTTACAAAGGCCCTGAGTCCAAGGTAAGGGTTGTGTTCGACCTCGTGTCACAGGAGAATTCCGATTATGAAATCCAGCCGATGTTTTTTAAGGATGAAAGCATTTATGCCCTAACAATTAAAAGAGTGCCAAAGGAATAAGCCATGATTCTTCGCTATACACTCTCGCCAAACCCTCCCAAGAATTTCGGGTCTGAATCCGATTCCGTCATCTTAGGCCGGCGTCCCAAGCCCGGCCAGCACATCGACCTGGACCTGACACCCGATTCCTATGTGTCCAAACGGCATGCGCATATCACCTTTGAAAACGCTGAGTACTGGATTGAAGATCTGGGCAGCGGAAACGGCACGTGGGTGGACGGGCAAAAAATCACCGTAAAAACACGGTTGACACCCGAGTCAAAGGTGCGCGTGGGGTGGACCAATATTGAAATTGAGATGGAAACCACTACCGCCGTGCCCGGGCCGGACACGGAGCAAGAGCCCGGAGAAATCATTGTTGCCGAACCGGAGCGGGAACCGGAGCCCGAAGACGTCATTATTGATGAACCGGAACGGGAACCAGAACCCCAGGATGTCATTGTTGATGAACCGGAGCAGGAACCGGAACCCGAAGGCATCATTGTAACCGAGCAAGACCAGGAACCGGAGCCTGAAGACGCCAAGGATACCATGCCCACCCAGGGTTGGCGCCAGTTAAAGGCCCTTAACGATTTCAGCAAGGAA
>JAIOSR010000370.1 GCA_021107495.1 Desulfobacterales bacterium
AGCAGCCTTGTGAGGACCGATTCGGCCCATTTCCTTTTAGCCCTGGAAGAAAACGAGGCATATCGCAATATCCCGTTTCTTGCCGGAAAAGGGAGGATGTATGCAAGCGCACCGGAAGACTCCTTTCCGAGGCAGGAGGTCAGGCCTTATCTGGAAAAGATGGGCGTTATCAGCCGTTCGGTGCCTGCCGCTGATATGGCAATGGACCTGGGCGCCCCCATGTCGATAAACCTGGCCCTGTTAGGTTTTTTTTCGGCCTTCAAAGAGGGCCCCCTCAGCCATGATGGGCTTCGCACGACCATAGATCAGGTCAGCCCCGATCGGTTCAAGGAGATAAACCTCAAGGTCTTTGATGCCGGTTTTGAAAAAGGATCGGAAGAAACGTAACATTTAAGAGGCTGCCGGAAAACCCCAACCCTCCAAAAAAGTTCCATTATTCCTGTGTTCTCCAAAGGGACAATCCAATAGTCCGGGAAAAAGGCCGATATATGTCGGCTTTTTTCTTTTTAAATATTGATGACCTCGTAAAAAGTCGCTTCGCGCCTTTTTACTCGGCGGATGAGGGCTACCCCTCCCCCGCCATTTGAAGTTAATTCAAATGGTTCCACCTCCACCCCATGCCGGGGCTTACCCGCCCTCGGCCTGTTGATGGACTTTTTAGGAGTCCATCAATATCCAATATCTTGAATTTTGGCCTTGACAAAACGCAACATGTTGTGATAGCTTCTATTCCGACCTCAACAAACCAGAACACCTTCTAACGTAACCCTTTCGTGAGAAATTCTTTTGTTAGTCCTTGTTCAGAAAAACCTATCCGGTGAAGGCGGAATAAATGCTCGAAAATATCAAAAAGCGTGACCGAAGGATCGTAGAATTTGATTCTTCAAAGATTACAGCGGCAATTGCCAGGGCAGGAAAAGTAACCGGCGAGTTCGAGGAAAGAGAGGCAAGAAAGCTCACCCTTCGAGTAATGACCTTAGCCCACGAACTGCGTCTCAGTTCCATTCCCGAGGTGGAAGAAATACAGGACATTGTAGAAAGGATACTCCTCGATTCTCCTTTCTACAAGTCTGCCAAGGCATATATCCTGTACCGGGACCAGCATAGCCAGATAAGGAACATTGCTGCCAAGGCAAGCGTCGACCTTGTTGAACACTATATTGGAAAGCTGGACTGGAAAATCAATGAAAACAGCAATATGTGCTATTCCCTTCAGGGGCTCAACAACTACATATCATCGGACGTCACCTCGGAATACTGGCTGAATCAAATCTATCCCCCCGAGATCAGGCATGCACACAAGAACGGAGACCTCCATATCCACGACCTCAGTCTCCTTTCGGTCTATTGTGTTGGATGGGACTTGAAAGATATCCTCAAGCAGGGATTCAAGGGCGTGGAAGGTAAGGTGGAAAGCGGACCCCCGAAACACCTCAGGTCGGCCCTTGGGCAGATTGTTAATTTTTTCTATACATTACAGGGCGAAGCAGCGGGCGCCCAGGCCATTTCCAACTTTGATACGCTCCTTGCACCCTTTGTGCGGAATGATAATTTGGATTACAAAGGCATCAAACAGGCAATGCAAGAATTTGTCTTTAATATAAATATCCCCACTCGCGTAGGTTTTCAGACCCCCTTCACAAATATCACCATGGATCTGAATGTACCGGGTATTCTAAAAGACGATAACGTGATCATAGGCGGTGAGGAACGTGAAGACACATATTCCGAGTTCCAGCCTGAAATGGATCTGATTAACATGGCATTTGCCGAGGTAATGATGGAAGGGGATGCCAAGGGCAGGGTCTTCACTTTTCCCATACCCACATACAACATCACCGCGGACTTTGACTGGGACAATCCGAATCTTGAAATGGTCTGGAAGATGACCGGCAAGTACGGGATTCCATATTTTTCAAATTTTGTAAATTCAGACATGTCGCCCGATGACGCCAGGTCCATGTGCTGCAGGTTGCGTCTTGACAACAGGGAGCTTTTAAAAAGAGGGGGCGGCCTTTTCGGGGCAAATCCCCTGACAGGTTCCATCGGCGTGGTCACCATTAACCTGCCGCGAATAGGGTATCTTGCCGAAAACGAAAAAGACTTTTTTGAGTGCCTGGAAAAAACCGTCCACCTTGCAAAGGACAGCCTTTCAATAAAGCGGAAGGTCCTCGAGAAATTCACGGAGAAAAATCTCTACCCCTATTCAAATTTTTATTTAAGAGAGATCAAAAATAACAGCGGGATTTACTGGAAGAACCACTTTTCTACTATCGGAATTATCGGCATGAACGAGGCATGCATGAATTTTTTGAACACGGATATCGGAAGCGAAGAAGGTCGGGAGTTCGCACTCAATACCATGGATTTTATCCGTGATCTGATAGCGGAGATACAGGAGGAAACAGGCGAAATATTCAACCTTGAAGCAACGCCCGCAGAAGGAACGTCATATCGCCTGGCCCTGATCGACAAAAAGCAGTTTCCAGGGATTATTTGCGCCAATGAACAGGAATGTCAGAACGGGGCCGATCCCTTCTATACAAATTCAACACAGCTTCCCGTGAATTACACGGATGATATCTTCGAGACCCTCATGCTTCAGGATGACTTACAGACGAAATATACCGGTGGAACCGTGCTTCACATCTACTTGGGAGAGCAGGTAACAGACATTGAGGTCATAAAGGGAATGATCAAAAAGGTCGTAACCAATTTTCGACTCCCCTATTTTACCCTTTCTCCGACCTTCAGCGTGTGCCCGTCCCACGGTTACCTGAACGGCGAGCAGGAAAAGTGCCCTGTTTGCAATGAGGAGACCGAAGTCTATTCAAGGGTTGTGGGCTATTTGCGACCCGTAAAACAGTGGAATAACGGTAAGCAGGCGGAATTCGCCATGCGAAAGACATTCAAGGTGGCATAGGATTTATGCGTTTAGGCGGTTTGCAGAAAAATTCTCTGATTGATTATCCCGGGAAAATAAGCTGTGTAATCTTTCTTTCCGGATGTAACTTTAACTGCCCCTACTGCCACAACCCGGAACTGGCAAAGGGCTGTCCTGATTGTCCTTCCTGGCTTGAGGATAAGACCCTCTATGATTTTTTAGAAGGGCGCAAGGGCCTCTTGGACGGGGTGGTTATCTCCGGAGGTGAACCGACCCTCCAGGAGGACCTTTTTCCCCTCTGTGAAAGACTCAAGGAGATGGGTTACCCGGTAAAACTCGACACAAACGGAAGTCGGCCAAAAACAATAAAGAGACTTATTGATGAAGGTCTGGTCGATTATATTGCAATGGACGTAAAGACCGATCCGCTTCACTACTCTCCCCTGATAAAAAAAGACTGCAACCCCGTTAACCTGTTTTTGAGCATCCAGATCATAATGGAATCCGCCTTGCCTTATGAATTCAGGACCACTTGCGTAAAGCCCATAGTCAATGAACAGGCCATTGAGAATATAGGAAAGATAATTAAAGGCGCAAGACTTTACGCCCTGCAGGCCTTTCACGATACAGGGGTTTTGCAGCCCGAATTTTTCCGGGACAATGAAGCATGTTATGACCAGGGTGAGCTTATGCATCTGAAATCTATTGCAGATACATGGGTCCGGGAGTGTATTATCCGCTGAGCAAAATCCCTTCGCTCATTCCTTCCCTTTACAACCAGGCAAATTTATGATGTCACGGTCAAGGCAAGCGCTGAATATTCTTGTATCATTGTGGGCATTGATTGCCTTGCCGGCAGGATGCGCTACGCTTTAAGTTAATGACATTGATCCGGACGTTGATTGCGGGTTTCGCTTTATTTCCGGTTATCCTCAAACCAGGAACTGCTTATTATGGAGTGCTCAATGGCCAAGCAGCTTAACTTTCCAAGGCTGTTCAACATTTCCATCTCTTCATGGGTAGGGATTTTTTTGGAAGGAAAATAGACCCTCAAAACAGTGTATGTGGTCTCATTGACAGTAAAGGGTATTCCGATAACGGCATTCACACCTTCTTTTTGGGCGGCGTTCAGGTTTTTTATACGGGGGTCGTTTTCAAAATCAGTTATAATGATTGTATCCCCCTCCATGATCTCGGTCGCGCTTTTTCCCGAGTCAATGACCCCTGCCTCCAGATAGTCCTGGCTGAGGCCGTAACTCGATACCGCCTTCAGGTCAAAGCTTCCCTTTTCGAGTACACGAATAGTGCTCCCCTTGGCAGCGGTAAGCTCGGTTGTAAGGGAAAGGATAAAATAGAGGACATCGGCCAACTCCTCCTCTTCCCTGTAGATAACGTCTATGACCCTGTTAAGGGCATAAAAATATGAATCCAGCATCTTGTTTTCTTGCATAGGCCCGTCCCCTTTAAGCACCTGATGGTTTTTCTACCCCACGTTTACAGGGATTCTATATGTTTCTTGGCATAAAGTAAACTCGATTTCAGTGAAACTTCAAAGTCGCAGTTCAAGATTGACAAAAATCTTCCTCCATTCCTCTCCTTTTCCTTTTTCTAAAAAGGGAGTCCTTAACTTCCCCCTTTTCTAAAGGGGAAACCATTAACGTCCCCCTTTTCTAAAGGGGGAATGAGGGGGATTTTGTTGCCATGCCTTTTTTATCTTTCGTGCCCTCTGTGTCAAAAAATGGATCATATCCCGCTTGAATCCCTGGCCCAGACCGATTAACCTTACTGGATTGTCAATGAACTGTCATCATTGTGAAGCTTGGGCTACCACTTAAATAATCACAGAGTCGCGACAGGGCAGGCCTTGACCCCTCGAATCCTTGAATCCTTTTCTCAAGCCCGTCATCAGTAAAAAGCTACCGCGGAAGATGAGCCAAATTGGAAAAGAAAAAATTTAAAGACATGCCCGGCTTTTACAAATCAGGACAAATCTGCTATTATCCTTGTCCATGAAAACAGATATCGATCATATCAAGGCATTTGCAAAGAAATGTTTTTCAAACTCCAATGGCAGCCACAACTGGGAGCACACCTGTCGCGTTTACAACCTGTGCATGCATATCGGGGAAAAGGAGAGGTCAGACCTGGAGGTGCTCAAGATCGCCGCCTACCTTCATGACATAGGACGTTCCCGGCAGGATAAATCAAAGGGAACGATCTGCCACGCTGAAAAGGGCGCTGAAATGGCGAAATCTTTTCTGGATGAATATGAAATTCCCGAAGACAAGGGGAAAAATATCATCCACTGTATTCGGTCCCACAGGTTCCGGGGAAACGTGCGGCCCGAGACCCTGGAGGCAAAGGTCCTGTTTGACGCGGACAAGCTTGATGCCATAGGCGCCATAGGCATTGCAAGGGCCTTTCAGTTCGCGGGTGAGGTGGGCGCAAAATTCCATAATCCCCATGTCCAGCCCGAGCACACGGAACCGTATACAAAGGAAGATACGGGTTACCGGGAATTCAGGTTAAAGCTAAGTAAAATCAAGGATCGCATGCTTACTGATGAGGGGAGACGCATGGCTAAAGAGCGCCACGCGTTTATGGAGACTTTTTTTGAAAGGTTTTTACAGGAACATGAAGGGAACAAATGAAAATATTGGGGTTCACGGTTCAAAGGTTCAGAGGTTCAAGGTTACATCCTCTTCCCCTGTCAATCGCCAAAACCGGAATAAAAAACGAACGTCCAACATCGAACATCGAACTCCCAATGTCGAATTAGCGTACGCCTTAGGCGTTTCATTTTTATTCAAAAGGCGGAGCGAAGCAACATCCACATTCAAAGTTCGATGTTGAGCGTTCGATGTTCGATGTTCATCTCTTTCCAGTCTGATATGTGGAGATCCAATAAGTCACGGAACCGATGCCTTGTATAGTGTTGCCATACCGTCAATGCGGTATTGTGAAACCGCGGAAGGTACGATAACGGATCGGCCCTTGGTCAATGCCAGGACTTCACCCGTACCTGAATCTTTAATATCCGCTTCACCCTCCATGCAAATGATTATCTCAACGCTTCGATTCCGTTGGCTCTCAAAGCTCTTCCCTTTATTAACGGAAATTAGGGAGAGCGTAAATTCCCGGGCAGGCGTTTGATAAACGGTTTCGCAGGTCCCGAGTCGCTCAGGCCTCACCGGAAGGGGAGGGCCGGTTTTGAAATCAACCAGTTCCAGCAGTTCCGGCACATCCGTGTACTTGGGAGTCAGGCCGCCCCTCAACACATTGTCGGAATTGGCCATCAACTCCATGGCAATGCCGTTCAGGTAACAGTGGAGTTCACCGGCTTCAAGGTACATGGCATCCCCGGGTCTCAGTTCCACAATGTTGAGAAAAACGGGTGAAAAAACACCTATGTCTCCGGGATATTTGCGGTTGAGCTCAACCATCCAATGAAACGCAGGGTCCTGGTCAGTCCTTTTTTCAGCAAGACTTACGGCCTCTCCCAAAACTTCTTGTCTCCGTGATTTATCCATTGTCATTAGGTAGTTAAAGAAATTTTTTAAACCGTAAGCTTTAGTTTGTGTTCTCAATAACGCAAGTTGGTCCGACAAACCCTTGGGAGCAATCCTTTCCATCAGGCCTATGATTTCTTTGATCCTGCGAAACCCCTTCAGGCAGGTAAAACAGGTGCCTGCCAAAAGGAGTTCAGGCTTATGATTGTTATCCCTGTAGTTGCGGTTGGAAGCGTCAAGAGGGATCCCGAGCCTGTTTTCTCTTGCAAATCCTTCCCGGGCCTGCTCAAGGTTGGGATGGACCTGAATTGATAGGGGGCTGCTGACGGCAAGGACTTTGAACAGAAACGGAAGCTTATTTGCGAATTTTTCAGCCACTCTTTTTCCGAGGATAGATTCCGGCGATCCTTCTATAACCTCAGCAAGGGACCTCCAGTGATCATCTATCAAAACCTCTGAAGGGGCCTTTGGATGGGCACCCATCCACATTTCGTCCATGGGCCTAGCAAGAAGGCAGGGGTTTTCCAAGAAGTTCCTGTATAGCAGTGTATGATCCCCACGCATATTCCTGCACGGGATTTTTCAGGATACAGATTCTGTCCATTTTTGCGTCAGCCATATTTGAACCCTATTCCCGTTTCACGCCCACTCGCTATGCTCGTTCGAGACGCAGAGTTCCTAAATTCAGACAAAATCTACAGGATTGACAGGATATTATCAATATAATGATTTTGTTTCAAAGTCATCACAAAGTGATGGGTCAGGATGGTCCTGGACCCATGAGGGGGACTCACGGTGAGTAAAAAAAAGCTCGCTTATTTTTACTTCCGATGAGCTGCCTCATAGACTTTTGAAACGATGTCTTTCCAAAAAAAATCCTGAAAATACCTGGCCCGGACCTGGAATATGAAAATTCGGCGATGTAAAACTATACTTTCATGAGCAATGAAAACTACTTTTCATCCACATTTTGTTGTCGCACCAGGGCGGGCATGTTCATCCTGTCTAAAAAAACTTAAACCTGATTTAGCGGCCCCTTTTAGGGCCTTCCTCATAGCATCAATTCTTCTCCTTGTACCCTGTGCCTCTGCGTGATCTTGGTGGTTAAAATGTGTCAGTTTTTAGGGTCAAAATATCGAATTTTTGATGTTGATAGATACATAATATTACTTAAAATTAAGTATTTATAACTATATCTATTCTTTTATTAATTATATATAACATTATTGCTAAAAAATAACCAAATAAACTATACCGTTTCCTCCAAAAATTCATGAATAATGCGTTTAATATCCCCATTCCATCCCCAATAAAAGTGGTCTGAGCCCTCAATTACCGAAAAGCGGGCCTTTGGATTCCATACGGGGAGCATCTTCTTTATCCTGTCAGGAGGTCCGATGTCATCCTGGGATGCGGCAATCACCAACTGGATCTTTTCGTTGTATTCAAGAAAGGAAAAATCGAGAAAATTTACGGGCGGCGACACCATGACCAGACATCGTGCCTGTTCATAGCTTTTGAGGCCGCGGGCGTCGACCCAGGCCCCAAAGGAATAGCCGGCAAGATCGATGGAGATCTTTCCCATCCCGTAGAGATAGGCGAGGGCGGCCTTCACATCTTCCTGCTCGCCGAGCCCCTCGTCATAGCTCCCCGTACTCTCCCCCATGCCCCTGAAATTGAACCTGAGAGTGGTGTAACCTTTTTCCCTGTATGCCTCTACAATGGTCTCAACCACATTGTTATTCATGTCCCCGCCGTAAAGGGGATGGGGGTGGG
>JAIOSR010000143.1 GCA_021107495.1 Desulfobacterales bacterium
AAGTCAAACATATACTATCGAATTCGGATAGTAAGATTGTTATCGCCCATGACCAGGAGCAGGTGGACAAGATCCTTGAGATTAAAGACGACTTACCTTCCTTGGAAAAAATTATCTACTGGGACCCAAAAGGTTTATGGTTTTATGACGAACCCCTTCTCATAAGCTGGGAGGATGTTGAGAAACTTGGGAAAGAGTTTGAGAAGGGAACCCCTGGCTTTTTTGATAGTGAACTTGCCCGGGGGAAGGGGGAAGACCTCAGCGTTCTCGTTTATACCTCCGGAACCACGGGTCTGCCAAAGGGTGCTATGTTCACTCATATGGCGATGATGACAGCCATGCAGTCGGTGTTTAAACGTGACCCCTGGCCTGAAACCGCCACCTATCTTTCCTACGCACCCTTAGCCTGGGCAGACCAGTTCTTTGGTATCGTAGCCAGTATGATTCGCGGCTTCCGTGTTGATCTGCCTGAGCAGCCTGAGACCGTTAAGGAGAACATAAGGGAGGCGGGCCCTGCTGTATTATTCTATGGTGCTAGGCTATGGGAAAGCATAAATGCCTCGGTCCAGGCCAGAATAGCCGATGCAGGCAGGTTAAATCAATTCATGTATAAACACTGCCTGTCGATCGGGTACAAGGTGGTTGATACTAAATTTAAAAAAGAGAAGCCGAAGTTAGTGTGGCGTTTTCTTTATATGATGGCGAATCTTATGGTCTTTAGACCACTAAGGGACAGACTTGGATTGCTTTATATACAGTATGCCTATAGTGGCGGGGCTGCCCTTGGTCCTGAGATAATCCGGTTTTTCCATGCCATAGGGGTAAACTTAAAGCAGATCTACGGGCTAAGTGAAACGGGAACAATAAACGCCATGCATGAAGACGGCAATATCATACCTGAATCATCGGGACCGCCCCTCCCTGATGTTGCCATTTTGATTTCGCCGGAGGGGGAGGTGCTCATCAGGACAAAGGGCCTTTTCTCTGGATATTATAAAAATCCGGATGGATTCAGAGAGAAGGTGGATGATGACGGTTGGTTTCACTCAGGCGACTTCGGTTATATAAATGAAGACGGACATTTGATTATCATTGACCGGATAGCCGATATGAGAGAGCTGTCCAACGGACATAAGTTCTCACCTCAATATACCGAGGTGCGTTTGAGATTCAGCCCCTATATAAAGGATGTCCTGGTTGTTGGTCCACGAGATAAAGATTATGTGACCGCTATTTTCAACATTGACTTCGAGAATATCGGTAAATGGGCAGAGAGTCATCACATTGCCTACACCACTTTTACAGACCTGTCTCAAAAGGACCCCGTTGCCGACATCATTGAAAAAGAGATGAAGAGAGTAAATCGAGGTCTACCCGAAGGGGCTCGGATAAGAAAGTTTGTGTCTCTTCATAAGGAATTTGATGCTGATGAGGCGGAACTTACAAGGACAAGGAAGCTTCGCAGAGAGTTCGTGGAGGAAAAATATAGTTATCTTATTGAGGGCATGTACTCGGGTAATTCCAATATCGTGACTGAGGCTGAAATTACCTATAGGGATGGAAGAAAGGGAAGAATAGAAACAGACATTAAAGTAAGGACAGTGGAAGAGGGATAAAGTGACTTTATTTCTTCAGTTTGCTATAGCCGGTATAACGATGGGGGCACTTTACAGCCTTATCGCTTTAGGATTTGTGCTCATCTATAAAAGCTCCAAGATATTAAATTTTGCACAGGGTGAGTTCGTATTAGTCGGAGGGTATGTGGGGTTATTCTTCATTACTAAATTAGGATTGCCTATCTGGCTTGGTGTTGTTTTACTTGTCGCGACCCTGGCCCTTTTAGGCTTTGTTATCGAGAAACTGACCATTCGCCCCCTCGTAGGGCAGCCTATTCTCGCTATAATAATAATGACGTTAGGTCTCTCGCTGTTAATTAACGGAACCGTTATTTGTATAACCGGATCCGAGCTTGGGACATTTCCGCAATTTATACCCACTGCTCCCATAAAAATAGGCGGCGCCGTATTCTCTCAGGTGTATGCATGGTGCTTTGGTATTGCCGTAATATTGGTAGCTCTCTCCACCTACTTTTTCCTCTATACGAGGTACGGGCTTTATATGAGAGCTACGGCTGAAAGCCATGAAGTTGCTCAGAGTGTCGGTATAAAAGTAAGGAGCACATTTACCCTTGCCTGGGTAATTGCCGCAGCTATAGGGGGAATCGGAGGATTCCTCTTAGGCATTATCATGGGTGTCTCGGGGGACTTGAGCGAGTTTGGCCTTAAGGTTTTCCCTGTGGTTCTCTTAGGGGGTTTAGAATCTATTCCGGGCGCAATCATTGGAGGAATGGTTATCGGACTTTTGGAGAATGTTGCCGCCGGTTATCTTGATCCCTTAATGGGAGGGGGGGTCACAGAAGTTTTTCCGTATATTATCATGGTGATAATCCTTATATTTAAGCCATATGGATTATTCGGTCTTACCAGGATAGAGAGGATTTAAAGCAATGGAACTGCCCTGTGGTGTATCTAAATCAACATATGCTCAAGATATGGCTGTCGTCCACACCCGAACGCAATGGGGCCTGCTGGGCATCTTGCTTGCGTTATTATGCGGATTGCCCTTCTTTCTTAATAGTCTCTGGTTGGGAATAGTCATTCATACGAGTATCGTCCTGATTGCCGTGCTTGGGTTACACATCCTAACAGGTCTTTGCGGACAGATATCTCTTGGGCAGGCGGCATTCCTTGGCGTAGGAGCTTATGCCTCAACACTTCTTTGCGCTAAGCTGAATTCTCCCCTGCCTATTTCTATCATCGGTGCCGCAATTTTTTCCGGGTGCTTTGGAATTATCTTTGGTCTGCCTGCTCTCAGGGTCAAGGGTTTTTATTTGGCAATGAGTACCTTGGCGGCACAGTTCATCATCATCTATCTCTTCATTCATGTGCGCTTTGCCGGAGGCAGCCAAGGTATTTTCGTGCCCATCCCACAATTTCTTGAGTCCAAGATAAATTTATATTTCATCATTATGGGGACGGCTGTCCTGGCGACTGCTTTTGCTAAAAATATATCCCGTACCAAAGCGGGAAGGATATTTGTGGCAATACGCGACAACGACCTGGCTGCCGAAGTCATTGGAATAAGACTCTCTTATTACAAATTATTGGCTTTCTTCATCTGCTCATTATATGCTGGGATCGCCGGTGCATTGTACAGTCTTTACATAGGGCATATCAATTATGAACACTTCTCCCTTATGGATTCAATCTGGTATTTGGGTATGCTCGTGGTTGGTGGATTGGGAAGCACATCGGGGGCAGTCTTCGGTGTGATATTTATAAGCTTACTTTCTAAGGGCACATCGCTTCTTGCGTCACAAATGCCCAGTCTCGGCCCCCAAGTAGCCTCAACCATAGGTATAATCGTTTTTGGGTTGATACTCGTCCTTTTTCTCATATTTGAGCCGCGCGGGCTATCTCACCGGTGGGAAATATTCAAGAAATTTTATAGGATCTGGCCCTTTTCATACTAAATGGCTCCTGATGCGGCACAGTGCATAATCGGGTAAACTGTCAGCGTTAGGGGTCGTTACTGGATGATATCGATCAAAGGGAGCCAAAATAAAAGGGTGAAAGGTAGAAAAATATACGATGCTATTAGTCATCACTAAAAGGCTTAACGCCTTAAAACAGGGATCAGTTACATAATCCATGTCACACATTTTGATAAATGGACCATTCACTTAGGGGAGTGTAAAAATGCCATCAAATACGACTGTTGTCGATCATATAAATCATGTCGGGATTATTACCCTTAATTATCCCGATCCTTCAAATACCCTTACCTCGGAGACTGCAAAGGAATTGAACATTGCTCTTGTCGAACTCGATAATGACGAGACAGTTAGGGTCATTGTCATCAGAAGTTCGGGAGAGGCTTTCTGCGCCGGCATAGATATTTCGGAATTCTTTGGAAAATCCCACAAGGAATACCTGGAATGGGTTACGCAATTGACGGAACAAACGATTCTGGTGATTACCCGCATGAAAAAGCCTGTTATCGCTTCGGCCCATGGTTATTGTGTGGCTTATGGTGCAGGCCTGATAGCGGCTTGTGATCTGGCCATTGCTGCCGAAGGCACCAAAATAGGAGTCAGCGCTATCAACGTGGGCCTCTTCTGCATGGGTCCGGCGGTGCCTTTATCGAGATCCCTTGGCAGGAAACGTTCTCTGGAAATGTTGATGACCGGAGACTTGATTGACGCTAACGATGCAGAACGGTGGGGGCTCATAAACAAGGTCGTACATGAGGATCAACTAAAAGAAACAACTATGGATCTTGCAAATAAGCTGGCTGAAAAAAGTCCATTGGCCCTTCAGATGGGAAAGCGTGCATTTTACGGGATGTCAGACATGGAATTCGGAAAAGCGTTGACGTATTCAAATGAAATGTTTGCCTCCCTTTGTGTGACCCAAGATGCTTTTGAAGGGGTTGATGCATTTTTAAAGGGGCGTAAACCAGTTTGGAAAGGGAAATGACGATAACACCTTTGCGTTCCTTAGAAATCTCAGTTCCTCCTTTTCCCATGCCTTTCAAAAATAAAAGCAACCGAAATTTGGAAAAATCAAATTTGAAATTTCGAGGTAATTCCAATGGAATATGATACAATTCTATTTGAAAAAAAGGGATCGATTTCGAAGATTACGCTCAACCGGCCAAAGCAGCTAAATGCTCTGAATGTAGTGGTATGTGACGAATTGATGGATGCCATCAATCAATGCAAGTGGGATAAGGGGATAAGGTCTGTTGTGCTTACGGGGGTTGGCAAGGCCTTTTGCTCGGGCGGTGATGTGCGCGAAATGAGAGATTTTTGTTCACAATATCCCAACGAAAGCCCGGGCAAGATTGTTGGAGAGTTGGTTTCAGCAGTTAATCTTGTCCTTTTGGCTATTCGAAAGCTTGAAAAACCCGTCATTGGGGCAATAAAAGGCCCCTGCAGTGGAGGGGGGGCAGGGCTTGCACTGGCCTGTGATATCCTTATTGCTGCTGAAGATTCCAAGATTCATGTGCCGAATGTCCTCATAGGCCTGGTTCCCGACGGAGGAAATAGTTTTTTCCTGACCCAGAAATTGGGGCGCTATAAAGCAGCCGAATTATATTTTACCGCAGAACCTCTTAATGCCCTTGAGGCACTTCGGTTGGGGCTTTTTAACCGGGTGGTACCTGAAACGGATCTTCTCCGTGAAGCTGAGGAACTGGCAGTGAGTTTGGCAAGTCGTCCCGCCCCGGCAATGGCTTTGGCCAAGCGGATGTTTGATTTGGCCTCTTACAATAACCTGGAAACACAGTTAGAGGTAGAAAAAGAGGCAGTCATACGCTGTGGAGACACAAAGGAATTCAAAGAAGGCATCACGGCTTTTTTTGAAAAACGACCTCCCGATTTTGTAAATTTCTGATCAAAACAACCCATAACCCGTTTCCGCAGTGGGATATCATCCCTGTGGTCAAGGTGTTGTGGAAAACAGGAATTGGGTACAAAGAAAACGCCTCGAGATCAAATGCGGGATTTTTCAAAGAAATTCCCACCAGGCTTGACAACATTCACCAATTTGAAAACCTTTTTCAATATTGAAAGATTGTTTCAACAGATTTTCCTGTTAAGCACCCTATATTTCCAGTATTTCCAGTATTTCCAGATACATAAAAGATATGATGTTTTGGCATGGTTTTAGCATTTTATCCTA
>JAIOSR010000009.1 GCA_021107495.1 Desulfobacterales bacterium
GACCGGGTCTTTTCCTCGACCAACTCGTTTGCTTCTATCATAGTGGGACCAAGTTTATTAAGGTTATTCAGTAGTCCCCCTAAGGCTTCTTCCTTTTCAACCAGGACTACTTCAAACCCTCGATTGGCAAGGGCAAGCGCAGAGGTCATGCCGGCAATTCCTCCGCCGATCACGAGGGCCCGGACCTGAACCTCCGACATAATGGATTCCTGAGGTTCCAACAGGGCGGCCTTGGCCACGCCCATACGGACCAGGTCCTTGGCCTTGTTGGTGCCTTCCTCCTGCTCCTTCATGTGGACCCAGGAGCACTGATCCCGAATATTGACCATCTCAAAGAGGTACGGGTTCAACCCGGCTTCGCCACAGGAACTACGGAACAGGGGTTCATGGGTCCTGGGTGTGCAGGAAGCTACCACCACCCGGTTGAGATTCTGCTCCTTTATACCTTTTTTGATTTCGTTTATGCCACCTTCCGAGCAGGTATAGAGGTTTCTCTGTACAAAAGTCACGTGGGGAAGCTTCTCGGAAAATTCGCCAAGCTCCTCCATATTCAGGTATCCGGCTATATTGGACCCGCAATGGCAGAGGAATACCCCGATCCTGATATCTTCTTTTTTTTCAGGCAACGGCTTTCTCCTTTTCTAAATCCGTTTGAAAAGATGTTTCAGCGGCACGCTCCGCCGCGCTGGACGCCTGGGCCACGGATTCGGGAACGTCCATAGGTGATTCCGCACAGCCGCATACAAAGATACCCGGGGTCGTGGAATCAACGGGGGAGAGCGAACTGGTCTTTATGAAATTGTATTTATCTAATTCAACGCCCAGGGTTTTCGCAAGTTCAGCAATACCTTTTATGGGTGCGCATGCGGTTGCCAGAACAACCATGTCGAATTCCTGGCGCTTGACCTTTCTCTCGCGGGTATCTTCATATATCACCACGGGATTGTTATCAGGACCTTCCGTGATCTCCGCAACCCTGCTACGCACATAAGTTATGTTTGAATTGTTTCCCCCGCGTATCTTGTATTCCTCAAACCCCTTGCCTACCGCACGGATATCCATGCCAAAGATAGAGGATGTGGTCTCCGGTTCATGCTCGTGGGAAATTATGGCCTCCTTGATGGAGTGCATGCAGCAATAGCCGGAGCAGAAGGGATAGAACCTGAAATCCCGCGAACCCACGCATTGGATAAAGGCCAGTCTCTTCGCCACCGTAAAACCCTCGGCCTGCTTTTTCAGCTCTTCAAGGGGTTCGGTAACGGCCAGATGGGCGGTATACTTGTCTGCCCATTTCTTGCGGTCTTCATCATCCTTATACTCTCCGGCCTGGTACTTTTTATAGAATTGGGCGGAAGGTTCATTGAATTTTTCCTCGAGTTTGGAAATGGCCTTTTGAGATTTCTTTGCCTTTTTTTCCAAGCCCGCGATCTCGGCCTCAACGGCGCGGTCCGAGGGGCGGTCCATGTGTCCCCCTGTGGGGCCGCTGGCGCTCAAAAGCCTCTCAAATTCTATGGCCGTGACCACGTTGGCTATTTCCCGGTAACGGTATTCCGGGATCAGCGAGGGATCAAAGACGTCATATCCGGCGGCGATTATGATGCCCGCTACATCCAGTTCTAAAATTCGGTCCTCTTGATCAAAATTGATGGCATCCGCCTGACAGGTCTTTGCGCAGATACCGCATTTTTTCCCGTTCAACTGGCGGCAATGGTCGGCGTCAATGGTATGGGTCGAGGGTATGCCCTGGGCAAAGTAGCTGTATATTGCCCTGCGCTCTCCCAATCCCTCGTTAAAGGCATCTGAAACCACAGTCGGACATTTTTCGGCACACGCCCCGCATCCCGTGCACTTATCTTCATCCACATACCGGGCCTTCCTGCGAATCGTGACCTTGAAATTTCCTGCCTCGCCTTCTACCTTTTCGACTTCGCTGTAAGCCAGAAGCTCAATGTTGGGATGTCGACCGACATCCAGCATTTTGGGCGAGAGTATTCAGATGGCACAGTCATTGGTCGGGAATGTCTTGTCCAACTGGGCCATCTTGCCGCCGATGCTGGGCAGTTTCTCCACCAAGTGGACCTTGATCCCCATATCGGCAAGATCCAGGGAAGACTGCATACCGGCAATGCCCCCCCCGATAACAAGTATGTCTTTGCTCATAATCAAACCCTTTTATTTAAGTGACTAAAGTGATCTAAAATTTAAAGTGAACTAAAGTTTAAAGTGACTAAAGTGAGCTAAAGTGATTTTGGTTTCTTCTTTGCAGAAAATCAACTTCAGGCATTTCAGGGACCTATTTTTTTAGTATCATTCTGTCTGCAACAATATCATAAAGGTCATTGATCTCTATCTCCAGATCAAAGGCTGACTTGGCGCACCGGAAATGGATCTGGCATTTGGGGCAGGCCGTTACGAGGGCTTTTGCACCGGTGTCGCTTGCCTCGCTAAGCCGTTCCATTTGTATCTCCTTTGAACAACTGGAGCAATTCATCCACCCGGTCGTCCCGCAGCAGACACCGTTTTCCCTGGAACGTGGCATCTCTCTCAGTTCAATTCCGGGGATGGCCTTAAGAAGCTCACGGGGAGCATCGTATATGCCCGCCAGCCTTCCTAATCGACAGGGATCATGATAGGTCACCACCTCATCTCTTTCTTCAAACTCGATCACGCCTTCATTGATCTTGCCCGCTAAAAAATCAAGGATATGTACGGGCTCGAATCCCAGATCGCCAAAATACTTCGGATAGGTGTTTTTAAAGGTGTAGTATCCTTCAGGGCAACTGAAAACCACCTGCCTGGCACCTGAGGAACGTATAAGCTCCAGGTTTAGTTCAGCCAGCTTTTTGAACTTTTCCTCGTTGCCATTCCACAGGGCGTCATGGCCGCAGCACCTTTCCTCATTGCTCACAACCGGTTCCACTCCACAATTGTTCAGGATCTTAAGCACATTTTGGGCCCCCTTGATGGAACCGGCATCTATATCCCGGAAAACAACATCAAAATACGGGCGGCAGCCCACAAAGTAGAGGATGTCTCCCTTATCGGAAGTTTTCCCGTCCTCAATCCAGAAGTTGCGGTTTTGTGCCACATCCTGGGTCTGAATGGCCGTGATGGTCTGAAGCATGCCGTTATGGGCAGGGACACCGTCAAAGCCCTGGGCACGGGCCTCGTCACGCATCAGGCGGACAAATTCGGGAAAATCTATGTTGGCAGGACACCTTACACTGCACTGCGCACAGGTCAGGCAGTTCCAAATGGTGTCATCAGAAGCCTCTTCCAATTCATACAAAGAGCGCTCTATGATCTGCCTGGGTGAAAAATCAGGGAATACCCTGGCAACAGGGCAGCTTCCCGTGCATACCCCGCAGTCAAGGCAGAAGTAGGTCTGTGTGATATCAATCAATTCAGCTATCGCAGTCATTCCATTTGCCTCATAAAACCGCTCAGCGCGATTTCATATGATGCGGCTTTGCCGCTTTAATAGTGAAGATTCCTTTATTCTTACATTGAAAACCTGGTCCTCCCCCGCGTAACGGGATCCTCGATGGGCCGGGCTTTTTACTATGCCGCCTGTTTCAGAGAAGACGGCCCGAGGGATTTGACCTGTTCGGTGAATTCCCTTGCTACCTCGGCAAAACGTGTGCCTTCCGCCGATGAAATCCATTCAAGGCGAAGTCTTGCCGGATCAATTCCCACTATTTTGACTAATTCATGGGTCATATTGAACATCTTTTCGGCCTTTACATTACCGTCCAGGTAATGGCAGTCGCCGATGTGTCACCCGGAAACCAGTACGCCGTCCGCACCCATTTGAAATGCCTTCAGGATGAAATTCGGGTTGATACGGCCCGAACACATTACCCGGATAATACGCATATTGGGTGGATACTGAAA
>JAIOSR010000454.1 GCA_021107495.1 Desulfobacterales bacterium
CCCCGGATATGAACTTTTCGGTTGATGCAAAAACAGCTACTATTATCAATTGTAACCAGACATTGGCGGATTCATTGGGCTATACAAAAGGAGAAATAATCGGTCGTCCGGTATTTGATATGTATGCACCTGATAGCGCTGAGTATGTAAAGGCGAATATATTCCCTTTGTTCCTGAAGACCGGTGCAATAGAGGGAGAGGAATTGCGATTGAGGCGAAAGGATGGTAGCGTAATTGATGTGTCCATAAGTGCTTCGGCGGTCCGTGATAAGGATGGTCATATTTTACATAGCAGGGCGATTTGGCGTGACATCTCAGAGAAAAAGAAACTTGAAGCCCGACTCCAACGTGCACAGAAGATGGAAGCGATCGGCACCTTAGCAGGCGGTGTAGCGCATGACCTCAACAACGTTTTGAGTGCTCAGGTGAGTTATCCGGATCTGATCTTGATGGATTTGCCCGAAGACAGCCCCCTGAGAAAACCTATTTTAACGATTCAACAATCGGGACAAAAGGCTGCTGCTATTGTGCAGGATCTGTTGACTCTGGCAAGAAGAGGGGTTGTTGCTACAGAGGTTACGAACTTAAATCAAATTATAAACAACTATCTTGAATCTCCGGAGTGTGAAAACCTAAAAGAGTTTTATCCTGACGCGAAAATTGAAAGCGATCTTGAGAAGCACTTGCTGAATATTATGGGCTCACCCGTTCACCTGTCGAAAACCGTCATGAACATGGTTAATAATGCAGCAGAGGCAATGACTGATGGCGGAAATATCTTTCTATCAACACAAAGCAAATATATTGACAAACCAATAAGAGGTTATGATGATGTAAAAGAAGGCGACTATGTTATTCTTACGGTATCGGATACCGGGACAGGTATTTCACCAGGGGATTTAGATAGGATATTCGAGCCCTTTTATACGAAAAAAGTTATGGGAAGAAGCGGGACCGGATTAGGCATGGCCGTAGTGTGGGGAACGGTAAAAGACCATAAAGGATATATTGATGTTCAAAGCACCGAG
This sequence comes from Desulfobacterales bacterium, assembly GCA_021107495.1. Lineage (GTDB taxonomy): Bacteria > Desulfobacterota > DSM-4660 > Desulfatiglandales > Desulfatiglandaceae > JAIOSR01. The sequence continues at coordinate 1,029 of JAIOSR010000454.1, forward strand.
GGTAAAGGAACGACCTTCACTATTTATTTTCCGGTAACCAGGGAAGAAATAAACGAAAAAGAAACATCCTTGTCAATTAAAAAATACATGGGCAAGGGAGAGTCTATTTTGGTGGTGGATGATGTTGAAGAGCAGCGTGAAATTGCATTTCGGATATTAAAAAAATTGGGTTACTCCGTCACATCAGTTTCAAGTGGTGAGGAAGCGGTTGATTACATAAAGGACAATTCAGCAGATCTACTGGTTCTGGATATGATAATGGACCCGGGGATTGATGGGTTTGAGACATATAAAAGAATTCTGGAATTACATCCCGGTCAGAAAGCAATAATCGCGAGTGGATTTTCCGAAACAGAGAGTGTCGGGGAAGCTCAGAGACTGGGGGCGGGAATATACATAAAGAAGCCCTATACTTTGGAAAAAATAGGTCTTGCAGTCAGGGAAGAGCTGGACAAATGACAGCTTGACCCTGACGTCGCCGGCCGGTATCCCCTTACGAGAGGCATCAAGGCCTGTTACCGGAGCAATCAAATTGGAACTTATAATACAGACATTCGAATCTGTGGCACTCCTGCTCGGTCTTGGAATGCTGGGCTTCTGGTTGCTCAGCAGAAAAATCCTTTTCGGTGAGGCATTAGGTTTTCTTTCCATATTAGCCCTCGATATTGCATTGCCAAGTCTTGTTTTTGTCAGCGTTATCCTGCGGTTCAAACCGGAAGACTTTCCGGGGTGGTGGAAACTGCCGCTGTGGTGGTTGGTTTTCACCGTTTTTGCTGCTGCATTAACAGGCTTATTTATGCTCATAGCTAAAAAGGGCTTGCGTCGTGAGTTTGGGATCACCTTATTCTTTCAAAACGGTCTCTTTTTTCCACTTGCCATTCTTACCGGCATTCACGGAATCGACTCGGAATATATAGTCTATCTGTTTTTCTTTATGATCTTCTTCCCGACGCTCTTTTTCAGCACCAGCCATTTCTTCTTCGGAGGCCATACTAAGAAATTTGATTGGACAAAAATAGTTAACCGAGTGCTTATTGCCACTTTACTTGCTGTTTTTATCCGACTTACAGGTGTGCATGGCTATATTCCCGGCTTTGTTGTGACGGGCCTCAAAATGATTGGAGATATGGCTTTGCCAATCCTCATGATAATACTGGGCGGCAATATCTATATCGATTTTCAGAATAAAGGGACTATTTATGCAAGGGAGATCATAAAATTCCTAATTGTTAAAAATATCCTGTTCCCATTAGCTTGCCTCCTTCTTCTCCTTGTGGTGCGACCGCCCTATCATATTGCATTGTTGATGATTTTGCAGAGTGCCGTACCCCCGATTACCGCCGTTCCTATCTTCGTGGAACGATTTGGAGGGAATCGAAATCTTGTAAATCAATTTATGTTTACAAGTTTCATCCTTTCTCTTGTGACCATACCCTGCTCCTTGTATCTGTTCGGATATTTTTTCCCATTGGGGTAGGATAGGAAAATGATTCTGTTCCATTTGAATCTCAAACCTTGAACCTGTGTAGTTGCAATTTTAAAGTATGAACTGGTGCTGCGAACTTTTTTTGTTTTAGCAACTGAAGGATATTCCAATGAGTAAAAGACCGACGTATCAAGAACCCGAAAAGAGGGTTAAGGAATTAGAGCAAGCATCCTCTGAGATAATGCGAACCAAAGAAGAGTTGATAATTGAAAAAACACGTTTAGAGTCATTAATCAATTATAGCTCGTTAGCCATTGTAACCCTTGATAAGGATCATAATATTATTTCGTTTAACAACGATTTCGGAAAACTCTTTCAGTTTAAAGAAAGTGATATTGTTGGCGAAAACCTTGATAAAATCATATCAGGTAGAGAATATATTGATGATGCCATGTCGTATACAAAAGATACTTTGGGAGGGAAAGCTATTCATGGATCCGCTAAGCGCAAGAGGAAAGATGGGACAACTATAGACGTTGAATTCTTTGGGGTGCCCGTGATCATCGATGGAAAAGTAACAGGCGCTTACGGAATTTATAAGGATATATCCGAGCAAATACAGGCAGCCCAGGCACTGCGAGAGAATGAGGAAAGGAATCGGACAATGCTTGAGACCATGTATAATGGCTTTGGAATTCAAGACAAGAATGGCGTCTTCACTTATGTGAATAAAAGACTATGCGAAATGCTGAAATATCAAAGAGGTGAACTGGTTGGACGACCCGTAACAGATTTCCTCGATAAGAACAACCGGGCGATACTAAAGCAGCAATTAGAAAAAAGGCGTTGGAAGCAGTTTAATTCTTATGAGCTTACATGGACAGCAAAAGATAATGTAAAAGTCTATACGATCATATCTCCTGGTGTGATCCATGATGCCAAAGGCCGTGTTAAAATCTTTTTTGCTGATGTTACAGGTGTCTCCGAACGCAAAAAGGTTGAAGAAGCCCTAATGGAGTCAGAACACCTTTACAGGACGCTGATAGAGAACTCTTTAACCGGGATATATATGATCAAGAAAGGCGGTTTTGTTTTTGCAAACCAGAATTTTAGAATGCTTACGGGTTATTCTGGAGATGATTTGGAATCCTTAGACCCTGTGGATATAGTCCATCCGAAACATCGGGAAAGGATTCGGAACAGAGTTGAATCACGGCTTAGAGGTGAGGATGTACCTTCTGAGTATGAGATACAGATTGTACGAAAAGACGGCACCACAAAAGATATGCTCCTGAGAGCGGCCATGGTTACTTTTGAACAACAGCCGGCCGTGCTGGGTAATTTGATTGACATTACCGAACAAAAGAGTACCGAGAGGGCGCTGAAGGAGAGTGAGGAGAAATATCGAACCATCCTTGAAAGCATCGAAGATGGTTACTTTGAAGTTGATCTTGCAGGCACCTTCACCTTCTTTAATGTTTCTATATGTAAAATTCTTGGATATTCCCTAGATGAATTGATCGGTATGAATAGCCGGGAATACACTGATAAAAAAGATGATAAAAAATTATATCAAGCCTTCAACAAAGTATATACCACTGGACACCCGATCAAAACATTTGATTGGGCGATTATAAGGAAAGACGGCACGAAAAGACATGTAGATACTTCTATTTCCTTAATAAAGGGCTTAGAAGGTCACCCGATAGGGTTTAGGGGCGTTGTTCGGGATATAACCGAGAAAAAGAAGATAGAGGAAGCACTTCGACAGAGCGAGGCAAAATATCGCAACATTCTCGAAAGTATTGAAGAAGGCTACTATGAAGTTGATCTTGAAGGTAAATTTACCTTTTTTAATGATTCATTCCATAAAATACTCGGTTACACTAAAGATGAATTGTTGGAAGCAGATTACCGGCAATATACAAACCCGGAGTTGGCAAAAAGCATGTATCAAGCCTTTAACAAGGTTTATACCTCTGAAAAATCCATGAAAGGCTACGAGTGGGAGCTTATTTCCAAGGACGGAACCAAGAAATATCTCGAAGTTTCTATCTCCCTAAGGAGTGGCTCAGAGGGAAACCGGATTGGGTTTGGAGGTATTGTCCGGGATGCTACGGAGCGTAAGGTGGCAGAAGAGGCATTGCGAAGAGAAAAGGAAAGATTTAGGGTCCTGGTGGAAGAATCTCCTTTCGGGGTTACCCTAATTGGGAAAGATGGACTTTTCAAGTATCTCAACCCTAAATTCATAGAGATATTTGGCTATACTCATGAAGACATACCTATAGGAAAAAAATGGTTTGAAAAGGCTTATCCAGATCCTAATTACAGAAGCCGAGTGATTTCAACCTGGATAAGTGATCTCAAGAAAGAAAAAGTTGGTGAGTCTCGACCTAGGGAATTCAAGGTAATTTGCAAAAATGGTTCAGAAAAAGTGATAGGCTTCAGATCTGTAACTATGAAAACAGGAAACCAGTTTGTTATTTACGAGGATATAACGGCCCAGAAGCGTCTTGAAACGCAGCTCCTACAAGCACAGAAGATGGAGTCTATAGGCACATTGGCCGGTGGCATTGCCCATGACTTCAATAATATCCTGGCAGCTATATTGGGGCATACACAGCTTGCAGACTTTGATCTACCGGAGGGTATGAAGGCTAAAGAAAATCTTAAAGAGGTACTCAAATCAATTCAAAGGGCAAAGGACTTGGTAAGCCAGATCCTTACCTTCGGCCGAAAGAGCGGCCTGGAGCGAAAACCTGTGCAGATAAGTCTCATTGTCAAAGAGGCCCTCAAACTTCTGCGGGCATCTCTGCCTACAACAATTGAGATTCGCCAGCACATTGATGACGATACAGGTGTTGTTGATGCAGATTCCACCCAAATTCATCAGGTGTTGATGAACCTCTGCACCAATGCTTCACATGCAATGATGGAAAAGGGCGGTGTTCTTGAAGTGATTTTGACTTCTGTCGATTTTTCCGACCAGGAAATAGACTCCGACCAGGATCTTGAGCCGGGACCTTATCTAATGCTGACCATAAGGGACACCGGACATGGCATGAATCGTGAAACGCTGGAAAGGATTTTTGATCCTTATTTTACTACAAAGGAGAAAGGGGTTGGCACTGGTCTTGGCTTAGCTACAACTCACGGCATTGTAAAAAGCCATGGCGGAGCTATCACAGTGGAGAGTGAACCCGGCATAGGGTCTTCCTTCAATATTTATCTTCCTGTAATTGAGCGGGAAATAATACCGGAAGAAGATAAGGCGAAACCACTCCCCACCGGACATGAGAGAATCCTCTTAATTGATGATGAGCAAGTTCTGCTGGAAATAGGAAAGCAAATCATAGAGCGGTTAGGCTATAAAGTGATTACAAGAGCAAGCAGCATTGAGGCCTTGGAGCTGTTTCGTACAAAACCTGATCAATTTGATCTCGTCATTACCGATATGACCATGCCTCAAATGACAGGAGACAAATTAGCCGGAAAGCTTATGATGATACGCCCCGATATTCCTGTTATATTGTGCACCGGGTATAGCGAGGGTATGACGGAAGAGAAGTCCCGAAGGATGGGCATAAGAGAGTTTGCCATGAAACCTCTTGTGATCCAACAATTGGCAAACATTATTCGGAAGGTTTTGGATGAAAAATAATTTTGGAGCAAGATATATACTCTAAAACAATCGGGGGAAAACAAACAATTGAGAAATTGGACTTTTGCACAATCGATGATAAGAGTATTCAACATGCCATGGAAAGGCTGAACAATCGACCGCGTAAAACTCTGGGTTATGCAACGCCTAATGAGGTGTTTTTAAGAGATAACAACAACATGGACAACGTTGCACTTAATATTTGAAACCACGGCCTAAGCAGGGGTATTTTTGCGTTTGTTCTTTAATAGTTTTAGCTAATTAGCGCGACCCGACCCCACCCCTATAGCATATTTTCCCGAATACAATATGTTGGAGTAATCACCGCCTTTACAGCAGACACAACGACGACGCGAGGGTACCATATTCTCAAATTATGCAAAATTCAGGTACTATATGAATCGAAAAAGAACTTCTTCAAAATTTCTTATTTTTCCTCCATCGAACTCGATCCCTTCGTCTTTGAGCACTTTTATTTTTTTCTGTATAGCGGTTCCCGATGTCTTTCCTTGAAATCCACCAATCCGACCGGATGTGGCAACAACCCTGTGTCAGGGGACCTCGGGCGCATAGGGGTTTCTTCTCATGGCCTGCCCGACCCCGCGATATGCTCTGGTTTCCAGGGCATGGGCAATTTCTTTATAGGTCGTTACGCGCCCTTTAGGCACCTTCCTTAAAAGATCGTACGCTTTTTCGGCAAAAGTTTTCATTTTTTCCTCGTCTCCTTGATACATTGAGAATATTTGGTGAAAAAGGGGATTTGAGAAACCTTTGATAAGCTAAAAATATCATAAATTTCCCTTGCCTATAAAAACATAACGGGCCGTTTCACATGCACGGCGAATCCGTGTCAGGGTGAAAACGGATGTTCTACCTTTCTTTGCCTTCACGGTTTATTGTTCGGAGCCGTACACCGCTTACACCTTAATTTCGAAAATGCTGCACGGGGCCGCTACTTAGCTTTATTCTTAGAAATCATAAGGATTGCCTTCTCTAAGGCACGATTGAAATCCCTTGAACGATCGAGCATCAGGAAATGATCCGCTCCTTTCAGAATAATAGCTTCGTAAAAAGACATATGTCGGCGGTTGGCCTCATAATCAACAGGCCACACGTCGCCGTTTACGGACATGACGGGGATGTGAATTTCATCAAATATTTTGGCTGCTTCCCCTGTAATGTACTGTGACATCATGCCCTTCAACGCGCTTATGGCGACGGTCGGTGGGGCCGCTGACATGTCCGAAAGAATCCACTCTTGCAGTTGCGGATCCATGTAGGGCAAAATCATTTGCCCTACGAATTTCCTGCTTCCGCTGCGAAAGTCCTTCTCCAGGGGGGCTAACATCTTTGTTAATTCCTCGCGTGTCAACGGATATTCTATGTTCTCAAGCGTATCTACACCTATCAGTCCTATAACACTACCAGGCATGAGTCGAGCAGCCTCTGCAATGACCGAGCCGCCCATGGAATGTCCCACCAGAATGACGGGATTTGCACCTATTGCCTCTGTCACTGCTTGAACATCCTCTCCGAAAGACAACATGGAATACTGAGAACGTGCCGTACCGGAGTGACCGTGGCCTGCAAGGTCAAGCGTGACAACGCGATGGCTCTTCGAAAAGTGCGGCACCTGAGCACGCCAGTAACGGGCATCGCAACACCAGCCGTGCACGAATACAAGAGTCGGTTCACCGGCACCGCAGACCTCAAAAGAAATTGGGGTGCCATCTTTGGAAAGGACAATCCGCGGCCATTCTGCTTCCGCTCGTTTCACTCCAAAGATCAGGAGCAGGATCACCAAACAACCGGCCAGACACACCGAATGTCTCTTAACCGCTCTGCAGTCTAATTTACCACAAATCCCAGTGGTGTTTGCTGATACTTTCACAGTCTGTTTTCCTTTGCTCTGAACGACGCGCCTCACAGACCGTGAGGTACAAGCTGTCCTTGTGCAGGCTCATGTTCAGTAAATTTGATTATTTATATCCGATCGTAATCTTCCGGTTCTGAATCAGGAACCTTTTTGAGTACTTTCTGGAATTTTTTCAAACTTGCCCTTTTAGCCCTTGCTTCGATGTATTCTTCGGTCAAAAGCGCAGACATCTTTTCAGCAGCAGATGCGACGAACTGATTTATGGAAATACCCTCACGCTTTGCCAATTGCCTTATCTGTTCATGGAGAGAATTAGGGATACGCAAACTTAATGTACTCATGATATTACTCCAATCTCGATAAGAAATTCTTTTGGATCAAGAATTCTCAAACCGAATTTTTCAGCATTTATAAAATGGCGTTTATTGTATGTAATAATTGCATCGCAACCACCCG
>JAIOSR010000346.1 GCA_021107495.1 Desulfobacterales bacterium
AGCCGTGATTCAATGTATGAGGAAATCAACAAACTTTCCTCAGATTTCAGGTCCGTCTTTATGGCTTTGTTGAAAAGGTCCAAAAAGATAGTGGATACCACCTGTGAGCTTTCATCGCGAAAAGAACCACGTGTCCGTAAAAATCTGGCCGTGACATATGAAGTTGATAAGTCTTTTGTCACGGCATGCAGTAACGATATCAGCACGCAAGGGCTTTCAGTAACAACAAAAAAGCCCCTCCGGAAAGGCGAGGCATTTTTCCTTGGGCTGAAAATGCCCGGCCTGTTGGATCCTGTAAATATCAACAGTGAAGTGGCATGGGTGAAAGAGCCGGACAAGGAAAAGGGTGAAGGCGTTTTTAGAATGGGAATCAGGTTCCTTGAAATGAACGAACAGGACAATGACATGTTGAACCATTATGTCAACACTGTCAGGTTGTGTAATTGAAAGTATGCGGTTGTAACGGGGTCCTGCCTCGGCGGACTGCCGACCCGACTATGTTTATTCTTACATTGAAAACCTAGTCCTCTGGGACCGTCGAAGATCCCGCTGTGCGGGGGTCAGAGCTAGATGGCTCTGCCTTGGATTTTTGTCTCTAAAAATGCAAATTACAAGCACCAAATTACAAATAAATCTCAAATTTCAATGTTCAATGACCAAAACCTCCCAGGACAAGACATTGTTTGGATTTTCGAATTTTGGTCATTGGAATTTGTTTGATATTTGGGATTTGATATTTGGAATTTCAATAAGGCAATAAAACTCCAGCAAAGCAAATCCCCTCTGGGGATAACCAAAGCCTGGTCCTCTGGGCCAGGATTTTTACTAAATAAATATCGACTCAGGAGGCTAAGGAATGGGCAAGATCGAGACGGCAATTATCAGTGTTACCGACAAGGCGGGGGTTGTGGAATTTGCACAATCGCTTTCCAAATTCGGGGTGAGTATCCTTTCCACGGGAGGAACGGCTAAAGTCCTTCGTGAAGGCGGGGTTTCAGTGACAGACATTTCCGATTATACCGGGTTTCCAGAAATGATGGACGGCCGTGTTAAGACACTTCATCCAAAGGTCCATGGAGGTCTTTTGGGCCTCCGGGACAACCCGGAACATGTAAAAATGATGAACGAGCATGGGATCAAGCCCATTGACATGATAGTGGTCAATCTTTACCAGTTTGAAAAAACCGTCGCCAAAGAGGGGGTGACTTTGGAAGACGCCATCGAAAACATAGACATCGGGGGACCTTCCATGCTTCGATCCTCTGCCAAAAACTTCAGGGATGTCACGGTCGTTGTGGATCCTGCCGATTATGAAGTGGTATTAAAAGAGATGGAGACAACGGGCGGTGAAACAACCCTGAAAACACGTTTTCGCCTGGCAAAGAAAGTATTTCAGCTTACCCACCAGTATGACGGTGCCATCAGCAGTTACCTGGAGAAGACCGAAGTTTAGTCCATTCACCCTCTCCCCTCTTTTAACGGGGGGGCCAGGGGGGATTTTTTAAGTCAAGAGCATGAGGGTGAGGGGCCAATGCCTGCGTTTTTAAGATCTTTGGGCTTTGATTTTTCAGGGCAGGGCATGTTTTTGTGAACGTGACGCTTCTTTTTTTTGCAATAAATGGCCTGAAATGTCCTGCAACTTCCGGATCCGTCCAGGGACTCATCTTCCGGCCATTCGGCGTGTATGCAGTTGAGATCACAGAAGTCCATTAACAGAGGCCTCTCTTGCAGATGGTTATTGAATCGTTACTTTCTCCCCTGTTTCATCGGGGACGTTAATGCTGCCGAATTCCCGCTCATATTTGGAAATATTTTCCTGAAGGGCCCTGGCAATCCTCTTTATGTGGCCGGGACTTACAATTACTCTTGCAGTCACGGCCCCGGAGGGCGGTGTAAGCATCAAAAAATCCATAATGAATTCTTCTCTCGTATGGGAGACCGCCATATTATTTGAGTATACGCCGCCGATAAGTTCCTTTGGAAAGTCCACTTGTATTTCCTTTGGTTTGCCTGCCATGTTGTTCCTCCTTTGGAGTCTTTGTATCCTTATTAACCTATCTGCACCGGAAACTCAATACCTTCCGCCCCGGCCTTCCCTTTTTCCTGCAAGCAGCTTTGAGGGCGTTTTTGTCGTTTTTTTTTGCGTAAATGCAGTTTTGATCATCGGGTAAACAGGTTGATATTTCATGCTTGATTCAGCAATCTTAAATGGAAGCAGAAAGCGATTTTATGTCTGGAGGAGTTTTTGATGGCTCGGAAACCAACGTACGAAGAATTGGAACAAAGGGTTAAGGTATTAGAGAAAGAATCCTTTGAGCGAAAACGAAATGCAGAAGATTTAAAAGATCAAAAAAGACGTTTAGAGTCATTGATTGAGTACAGCTCGTTAGCGATAGTAACACTTGATGAAGGGCAGAATATTATTTCATGTAACCGAGATTTTGAGAAACTTTTTTGTTTTAGCGAATCTGAGATGGTTGGAAGAAATCTTGATGAACTTCTTGCAGGTGAAGAATATCTTGCAGGTGCCCTGTCATATACAAAAGAGACCCTTAGGGGGAAGGCAATTCATGGATCAGGTAAACGAAAGAGGAAAGACGGGGCATATCTAGATGTTGAGTTCATTGGTGTGCCCATAATCATTGATGGAAAACTGACAGGCGCTTATGGAATTTATCAGGATGTTTCCGAACGAAAGCGGTCAGAGGAGGATCTCAAGATTTCGCGACAACGTCTAACCCAAATAATTAATTTTCTTCCGGATGCCACCTTTGCAATCGACAATGACGGAAAAGTGATTGCCTGGAATTTGGCTGTTGAGAAGATGACGGGGGTGAAGGCTGAAGATATGTTGGGGAAAGGGAACTACGAATATGCCATCCCCTTCTATGGTAACAGAAGGTCGGTTTTGATCGATCTTGTCGGGAAATGGAATGAAGAGGTAAAACAGAAATATCAGTATGTGAAGAAAGATGAGGATTTTTTGGTTTCCGAAACCTACAATTCTTTGGTTAAACCGGATGGCTTTTTGTGGAACAAGGCCTCTTTCCTTTATGATAGCAATGGTGAAGTCATTGGGGCCATTGAAACAATTCGCGATATCACCGAAAGCAAGCGAACCGAGGCGGCACTTCGGGAGAGCGAAGAGAAATACCGCAGCATCCTCGAAAGCATCGAGGAAGGATACTTTGAGGTTGATATTCAAGGTAACTTTACCTTTTTAAATGCAACATTGTGCAGAATCCTTGAATATCCGGAAGATGAATTGATGGGGATGAATAACCGAGAGTATATGACTGCAGAGACCGCCAAGGAAACATATAAAGCATGCAACAAAATATACGTGACAGGAAAACCTGCAAAAAATATTGAGTTCGAAACGATAAGGTCGGACGGTACCAAAGAGTATCTGGAACTTTCCGCATCTCTAATTAAAGATATAGAAAGTCAGCCAATCGGGTTTCGAGGCATTGTCCGGGATGTGACGCAAAAAAAGCTGGCTGAGAAAGAAAAGAAGAAACTTGAAGTCCAACTCCAGCGTGCTCAGAAAATGGAAGCAATTGGCACTTTAGCAGGTGGTGTAGCTCATGACCT
>JAIOSR010000093.1 GCA_021107495.1 Desulfobacterales bacterium
AAGAAGGGGATAATGTACATGGCGGCCAGGGTGGGTTCGATGGGACCGAAGAACTCCGAAGCGAACACGATAACGAGGATGTTGTTTATGTTTCCCATGCTGATGGCCGAGGCCACCTGGTCATTGACCGGCGCCCTCCAGGCGGCCAGGATTCCAACGGCGAAGTAAACCGCCCCTAACACTATTGCCACGATTGTGGCCTCCAGGATTGTCTCCGGGTTCTGCCTGAAGAAATGGGCGTATTTTGAAAAGACACCCATGTTTATGACCGCGAAAATCACCAGGGACAACGGGAAACGAATCTTTAAGAACATGTTCAGCGCCGCGGGAACGGACCTCCTCATGACCTCGACTGCAACTAACGGCACAAAAATTATAAGGCCCAGGAGCCACATCATTCCGAAGAATGAGATCTCTACGGACCTTCCAAGAAGTATCTTGACAAGTGCCGGCAGGGTGAACGAGACCAGACACGAGGTGATCACCACCATCACCAGGACAAGGTGGTCGTTGGCCTTCAGCATGGAAGAAATGAATGGGGCTACCACCCCCGTGGAGATTCCTGTAATCAGCAGGGCAGCGATTGCATAGTCCGGGTAGAAGGCCCTGAAAAGGAAGTAGACCCCTGCGGGCAGGGCCACCAGTTTCAGGAAGCAGAGCCAGGCGACGGTCCATCCCTGCCGACTCAGGAGCAGCCATACCTCTTCCAGCCTGATGGAGAGGAAGCTCAGGAACAGGATGAACATCATGAGGTAAAGGGGAAAGGGCTGGAAAAAAGAGGCGGGGCCCGGAAAGAGCACGCCCGCCACAAGGGAAGAGAAGACTACGAGGAGCAGTATAAGGTCATTTGTTCTAAACATGGCTACCTTCTGTTTGCCGGTTTTTTTGACCGAACAGGATTCACAGAATTAACGGGGGCGTGCACGATGCCTTGAGCATAAAGGGCCTGGCCCCTCAACTTATTGGCATGGCAGGCGTTTTTGTGTTACGGCGCTTCAATGTCCCGAAAGACATTAACACCGGCCAAGCGCTGCATTGCACGCTGGTATCGTCCTTCCCAGCCATATTTTTTGAGAGACCTGCCGATGAAAAACTTCAGCATTGGCCTGAAGACGTATAGCCAGACCCCTGTCCAGAAACGGCCCTGGCTTCTAATCCTTTCCGAGGGTTCCCACCACCCCAAAACGGTTTGTTTGTGATACCAGAACAGATATTGAAGCCGGTCGGATTCAAGGTGTCTGGTTTTTACATTGGCCCATAACCCGTTGTACCATCTATAATCATCAACATTGGTCACCAGACCCTGATCCAGCAGTTGCCGGCGCATTTCGGTTTTGGGATATGGGGTGAGGATCTGACAGTAGGCCGTATCTGCCCCTGTGGATTTTAAAAATTGATAATTATCAATGATAGCCTGCTCATCATCATCCGGGAAACCGAAAATCAGCCCCCCCATTACCATGATTCCGTATTTATGGCAATTTTCCACGGCCTTGCGGGAGGCATTCACAATATCTCCCTTGTGGGCGGTTGCGAGATTTTTTTTAGAAACATTTTCAATTCCTAAAAAAACGGACTTAATCCCGGCCAGGGACATTTTACTCACCATCTCCTCGTTTTTAGCCATGGATATACAGTCTGCCTGGACAACTATGTTAAGCTTTTTATAATTGCGGGCGATAATTGCATCACAGATTGCGATCACCCGCCCGGGGTCCAGCACCAGATTATCATCTGCGATAAATACCCAGCGGGTTTTGCGATTATAATAGATGTCATCCAGATCGGTCAGGACGCGCTCCATGGGAAATGTCCTGAAAGATTTACCGTACATGTGCCTTATGCTGCAATAAGTGCACGCCCGTGTGCAACCCCGGGATGTTTCCATTACTTCGATCTTGGAATTCATTATGTGATAGCCCCAGGTTAAACGCCTTTTGTCCCGAATGGGGAGCTTAAGCCCGGATAAATCCAGCAGTTCGCCCCGAGGATTATGCACAAAGTGTTGATCTCGTTTATAGGAAAGCGAAGCAATGTCTTCAAGCCGGTCTTTTCCTTCAAGTGCATTGACTAATCGGCGGCAGGCCTCTTCTCCTTCCCCGCGGATCATAAAATCAATCCATTCGGCCTCCGGGGATTCGGCAATTTCCTCATTCATCAAGGTTGCGTGATACCCGCCGATAACGATTTTCACCTCAGGCAGCAGGTGTTTTATAAGCTTAATCAGCTTGGTACAGGTATCGTATTGCCACGCCATGGCAGACAGGCCGACCAGGTCCGGACGAATTTTTTGCAGGGTTTTGGCCAGATATTTTCTTAACCGTCTCCGTTTTCGGATCAGGTCGATGATAAAGACCTCGTGTCCGTCATCAATGTTTGCGCCGACACTGGCAATTCCGCAATTCGGCATGTGAAAGGCGGTTTCATGCATTATCACCGGTGCCACATCCGGCATGGATATCAGAATTATTTTCATAAATCCTCGCTGGTTTATCAGGGAACCAAGTTTGACCGTTGCGCTTCCAGTATTGACCTGACTTCGGACATCAATTCAGAAATTGAAAAAGTACTCTTTTGATAATCAGGTTCCATAATGGCTATCAGTTCAACGGTTATAGTATTTGAAACACAGGTGTTGAACAATAATTTTCCGGGCTTAAACAGCTTATTTGTATTACGGATAAACAGGACTTTAATTGAAGCCTTGCAGAGTCGTGCGATTTTAAAAGCTCCCTTGTTGATAAGGCCGATGGTGCCATCCCGGCTTCGTGTCCCTTCGGGAAAAACAAAAAAATTTCCACCGGACGCTAAGTAATCGTCCATGGCTTCAATATGCCGTAACATCAAATCCGATAGGTTTGTACCTGAGGTAGATGGGATATATCCGGACAACTTTAGCATCCTGCCAAATATTGGTACTCTGAAAAACGTGCTTTTCACAATGGTTTTTTGTTTTTCAAACAAGGCAACAAAAAAAATCGGATCAAGATAAGATATATGGTTACATACGATAATAGAAGACCGGATAGATCGTACATCATCAGAGATAATCCATTTGTGCCCGAAAACGAGTAGCCGGGCCAGATAAAAGAAACCCTTGTAGAATTTATGGTTCAACCGTTGAAAGGAAATCTCTCGGTTTTCTGAAAACAGATAGGCAGCCAGATAGGATGGGGAAAAAAGAATAACAAAACCGACAGTAAAATAACTCCAGAGAAGCAGTGTAACAATAACGTCGGAAACCGGTTTAAAGTACCTGCATAATAGGTGAGTTTCAGGTTTTTTCATTAAACAACCGTTGACATGGCCGCAAAAAGGCGCAAAATACGCAAAAATAAAAAATGGCTTTCAGTAATATCATGTGGTTATAAACATAAAAAATTCAATATCCAAATTTTGCGAGATCACCAACCGTTGAACCGTGAACCCTGAACTTTGAACCTGGCTACACTTTTTTGACTATCAGGCAGGTATTAACTCCGCCAAAAGCAAAATTCTGGATGGCGGCTATGTGAACATCAGTTTCGATAAGGGTCCTCGCATGCTTGACCATAGCACACCTATCATCCACCTTATCCAGATTCAAAGTCGGCGGAATAAACCCCTTTTCCATCATATAAAGGGTGATAATCGTCTCTATGGCACCGCATGATCCCATGGTGTGCCCCATATAACTCTTCAGCCCTGTAACCACAGGGAAATCCCGGTATACCCTGCCCATGGCATGGGCTTCGATTACATCACCCATTTTGGTGGCCGTTGCATGGGCACTGACGAAATCCACTGAATCGGCGCTTATTCCCGCATCTTTGAGTCCAAGCCGGATGGTTTCTGTAATTCCATCCATATTGGGCAGAATCAAATCCCCGCCGTTATTATTACACGAGAACCCGATAACTTCGCCTAAAATATTTGCTCCCCGTTTTTTGGCAAATTCATACTCCTCCAACAATACGGCCCCGGCCCCTTCTCCCACAACCAGGCCGTCCCTCTGTTCGTCAAATGGACGCGGCGTCAGGTGAGGGGTATCATTAAATTCGGTTGAGCATGCCAGCAGGTTGTCAAACACTGCGACCGTAGTTGTATCATACTCGTCGGCACCGCCGCAAAGCATGGCATCCTGCATACCGTATTTGACCATTTCAGACCCGAATCCGATTGACTGGCTGCTGGTAGTGCAGGCTGTGGATGAAGAGAACACCCGACCGGTAATGCCGAACATCTTGGTGATATTTGCCGCCGTGGTGTGGACCATGGATTTCAAATAATCGACTGCCCCGATTTTAGAGAAACTGGACCTTGATTTACTGAAAAAGGATTTATATATTCCCCGCTGGACCGAAGGACTTCCGTGGGTTGACCCGAAAGCGACTCCCAGCCTGCCGGAAGTGATAAAATCATGATTAAGACCGGAGTTTTTCAGGACTTCCTTGGCCACCTGACAGGCGTAATAAGAAACCGGGCCCATGGTTTTGCGGTGCTGGCGCTTGAAATCATAATCAAGCGGATAATCCACCGTGCCGAAGACACCGCAATCGATAAATCCGGAAAGCAGGTCGTCCTTCCGAATTTTTTTGACTCCGGAAATACCCTCTACAAGGTGTCTGACGATTTCGTCCTTGCCGTGACCAATCGGCGTTATTGCAGAACATTCCGTAATTACGACCCTTCGTTCCATTCCTGTTCCCGTAACCCCTCAAAAGGTTTGCATCTCAGGACTTGCCTGAATAGACATTCCTTAACCATAACCATTCAAAGGTTCCCCTTAGCCTTTGGCCCTGGCCAAAGACAGCGATTCAACATAATCAAGAATATGGTTAATGGTTCGGATTTCCATTGCCCCCTTTTTTTCCGCCCTGGTTAGTTCCGAAGAGAGAATAATTTCAATTTCGCCCAAAAGTTCAATGGCATCGATGCTGTCAAATTCATGGACCTCTCTTAAATCGTCGTCGAGTCCCGGATTCTCTATTTCAAATTGATCCTTAAAAATTCCAAGTATTTCATTCTTTATCTCATCGCGTGTCATAATTTATTTGCCATGATTTTTTGGAAAAATGGTTCATCCGGTTAATGAGTACCCCTCAAAACGACACGTGATTGCGAAGTTGAAGGTTGAAGCGGTCTTTTCGTAGTGACTGCTTGAAATCACTCCCGCATAGCGGGATCTTCGACACGCCGAGAAGCTCGGAATCGAAGAAAGGACTGCTTCAACCGTCCAATCTACCAACTTCATATCCGAACAGTTTCGCGGTACTCATTTACCGGATGATCCGGAAAGATAAACACAATTTTTTAGTATATTGTAGCATAATTTATAAGTCAATTTCAAACAAAACGGCTAATATATTCGGTAGTTTAATAGGTTTTAATTCCAAGAAAAGGCTCAAAGTGGTACCATTGAGAAGGATGCTCTTTAAGGGTTTTTTCCAGCATATCTGCATAATTCTGGGCCGATTTTCTGATCTCTTCCTCCCTTTCCGACCGCTTTGCGGGCTTCATATAGATTCCTTTTGATGTTGAAAAATGGTAATGATTTTTCCCGGTACCGAAAGAAAAAAAGACAAAGAGTGGTGCACCGGACAGGAGGGCAAGGAGATGGGGGGCCTCGGGGAGGCGTACCTCATGGCCTAAGAATTTGACCGGAATGCTTCTTTGATTTTCATTCCAGATAACATCTCCCGTCATTGAAACAAACCCCCCATCCTTTAACAGCATTATCCCTTCGACGAGTTCAAAGGGTGAGCCACCTTCCGAATCCACGGCGATGGTCCTTATACCGGTCTGAGACAATCCTTCCTTTTGCATACGCTCAATCTGTTCTTTTTGCTTGATCCCCATATAAAGAAGCAGCCTGATGTCGGGCAATTTTTTTTTCAATAAGTGTGCGGCCACCTCCCAATTTCCCAAGTGGGACATAAGGATAATCCCGCCGGTTCCGTTTTTTACGGCCTTCTGAAGGTGTTCAAAACCCTCGGAGGTGTAAGATAAATCGCCTGCGTCCTGAAGCAAGACCCTGTCGAGGAACAGATTAGTAAAGCCATGATACTGTCGCCAGGTGCACAAGAGGTGATAACGCCGGCCCCTATTTGGAAAAAGGGCACCGTAAAACCTCACACCTGTTGCAACCCTTCGTGGAAACAGGCAAAAATAGCCCGTGGAAACAATCCATGCAAAGAGCCTGAATACCCACATGCCTAATATCCGTGATACCCGTATTAAAGTTTTATAGAATAGTTTTTTCATGACTAACTTGTGCGAGAAACCATGTTTTTGTTCGACCCCGTCCGGATGGCTCCACGGCTTTAATCTCAAAACCTGCCTCAAT
>JAIOSR010000141.1 GCA_021107495.1 Desulfobacterales bacterium
ATGACAGGATAGAACTTTCAGGCGCCGTTGAGGTAGAGTTTGGCAATACCCATGAAGACTTTAAGGACAATGCGGTTGCAGGTCTTCCGTCAGACAAGGTCCAGGAACATGATTTGTCTCTTGCGACCGTAGAATTAGGTGTGGATACCCAGATCAACAAGTATACCAGAGGACATATCCTTTTTCTCTATGAGGAGGATGAAGATGGTGACAGGGTAAGGCTTGACGAGGGGACCATATTCTTGGGCGGCATTGAAGAGACCTATGGTTTTTATCTTTTAGCCGGTAAATATTATCCCCATTTTGGTGAATTAAACACCTTTCTTGTGTCCGATCCTCTCACCCTGGAGATGTTTGAAATCCGGGAATCTGCGGCCCAGGCAGGCTGGGAAAATGACTGGTTTTCCATTGGGGCAGGTTTATTCAACGGGGATGTCCAGGAAGACTTTAACCGGGAAAACAACCGCATAAATGGTTTTTTTGCAGACGTGAATATGCACAACCCTGAAGGGACCCTGGGAGGCGTTTCATTGCTTATGGGGCTTTCTTATCTCAGCAGTGTGGCGGACAGCGATACCCTTACAGATGAGGTGAACGATAACAACGGTGACGCAGATATCAACGATATCAGTGACTATGTGGGAGGTATTGCGACATATCTTGTGGCAGAATACGGGCAATTCAGTTTCGGGGCCGAATACATTACCGCCCTTAATGATTTCAGGGCCGGGGAGATGGCATATGCAGTCGACAGGCTCGGCGTAGCCAGAGACACGAGGCCTGCCGCATGGAATTTCGAGTTTGCCTACAGGCCCATAGACAATGTCCAGTTGGCCATCAGGTATGAAGGGTCCGATGAGATGTACGATCTCTTTCCGGAAGACCAATATGGTTTTGCGGTGAGCTGGGAGCTTTTCAAATATACTACCCTTTCCGGGGAATATCTCCACGGGGAATATGAGGATAACGCCACGACCGTGGACAGGGACCAGGATATCTTTACCATGCAGTTGGCAATTGAGTTTTAGACGGTAATGTTGTAAATTTCTGCTCAAAGTATCAAAAATATCATTGCTGTCCAAAATAGATATAAATTGGCATTTTTGAATAGGGAAGCCCTTGAATTTCCACAGGGCACCTTGGCATCAGAAATTCAGGTTGTCTTGATGATCAAAATGCTGTTCAAAAGCCTATGGCACAAATTAAAGGAAACATCGCCCCCCTTTATAAAGGGGGATTTTCGTTAAAATAAACAATACTACCGGGTATAAATCCGGCCCTTGCGAAGACTATTAATCGGTTTATATGCAGGGACGGGGTTTATTCCCGGACGAATCGACATTTTATATGCATATCTCAGAAGGAGTATTATCAGGGCCTGTTCTGGTTTCAGGAATGGCGCTTGCGGCAGTGGGTACGGCTATTGGTCTTAAAAAGCTGGATTATGACCGGATACCACAGGCTGCTATTCTTTCGGCCTCATTTTTTGTGGCCTCGCTGATCCATGTGCCTGTCGGGCCTTCAAGCGTTCACCTTATCCTCAACGGCATTGTGGGTGTCCTATTGGGATGGGGGGCCTTCCCCGCCATTCTTGTGGCTTTGACATTACAGGCCCTGTTTTTCCAGTTCGGAGGCATCACGACCTTAGGGGTCAACACGGTGGCCATGGCCCTGCCTGCTGTTTTGTGCTATTATCTGTTCGGCCGAATGTTGCACAAAAACAATTCCATTGCGCTCTTTGGCTCGTTTGCCTGCGGGGCATTTTCCGTTTTCCTGGGCGCCATTATGGTTGGGCTTGCACTATTTTTTACGGAAGAGAATTTTTTCAAGGTTTCTTCCTTGATTGTGATGGCCCACCTTCCAGTGATGGTCATTGAAGGGATAATTACGGCGTTGTGTGTGGCCTTTTTGAAAAAGGTCCAGCCAACTCTGCTTCCGGGGTACTCTGGTGAGAACGGCATGGATAAACCAGGAAAATCCCCCTGAATCCCCCTTCAGAAAAGGGGGTCTTTATCTTTGTATGGGTCTTCAAATATTCCCTCCTCTTGTAAGGGGGGCAGGGGGGATCCTGATTTTGATTTAGTCCTGGATTTGGAGCGGGATTATTCTGTTAAAAGAATGGCTGAACTATTAACATCAGGGAGTGTAACATGCCTGACCGCACTTTGATTAATGGAGATGGATGGTCAAAAGGCATTCTCGGCCTTGTTTTTTTTATTTCTTTCATTTTTCTTGCTGGTGGTCCTGCAAGCGCCCACAGGGCCATTATTTTCGCCTGGGTGGATGGGGATACCGTCTATACGGAGAGCAAATTCAGCGGCGGTAAAAGGGTCAGGGGCGGTGATGTTATTGTTTATGATCTGGAAGGAAGTCAACTCCTTAAAGGAAAGACGAATAATAAAGGAGAATTTTCTTTCAAAATGCCGAAAAAGACGGGAATGAAGATTGTCCTTTTAGCCGGCATGGGGCACCGGGGCGAGTGGACAATACCTCTGGATGAAATCCAGGTCGTGGTAACCGGAGAGACCGGTACTGCTGTATCTAAGAAAACAGGTGAAGAGAAACCGGAAGAGCAGGCCCGGAAAGCACCGGTGTCCGGCGTCAGCCCGGATGAAATCCGGATGGCCGTGGAAAAGGCATTGGACAGGAAGCTCAAACCGGTCCTGAAAATGTTAGCTGAATCTAAGGAGCACGGCCCCTCTGTCACTGAAGTCCTGGGCGGTATAGGCTACATCTTAGGCTTGATGGGTGTTGCGGCCTATTTCCATTATCGTCGTAAATCCGGCGGCACAAAAAACAGTTCGACAGGATAACAGGATTAACATGCTTTTTTTGAGTTCCTGTAAATCCTTACATATATCCTGTCAAAGATATTACTTGAGTTAACAACTACAACAAAAAAATGGACACTTCATCACAATGTTAGAGGAACCATTTGCAACCGGACACTCCCAGATCCATTGTCTCGACCCGAGGCTCAAGGTCCTTTTTGCGATAGTCTATTCTTTTGTCGTGGCGCTTTCAGACAGGTTTCCGTCCCTGTTCGCCGCCCTTGGGCTTTCCTTTCTGCTGATCGGCCTGGCCCGGCTGAATATCCGGGAAGTTGCCAAAAGAGTGATAGTTGTTAATGGTCTGATCCTTCTCTTCTGGTTGTTGCTGCCCCTGACCTTTGAGGGTGTGGCCCTGTTTTATGTAGGGCCGTTTGCAGTGACTCGCGAGGGATTGCTTATCTCGGCAAGGATCACGTTAAAATCAAATGCTATCCTCTTAGCGTTTGTAGCCCTGATAGCATCCACGTCCATCGCCACATTGGGGCATGCCTTGAACCGACTGCATATTCCTGAAAAGATGGTTCACCTTCTCCTTTTGACCTACCGGTATGTGTTTGTCATTGAGCAGGAATACCAGCGGCTTGTTAGGGCGACAAGGATTAGAGGTTTCCGCTCCAGAAGCAACATGCATACTTACAGGACCTATGCATATCTCATTGGAATGCTTTTTGTCCGTGCCTCTGAACGGGCCGAAAGGGTTCACCAGGCAATGGTCTGCCGAGGATTTAAAGGGAAGTTTTACTGTCTTCGAGAGTTTTCCTTTTCCGGGCTTGATTTTGTCTGGTCGGCATTAATGGCACTTGCCGTTATTGGGCTGGGGATTGTTGAATGGACGTAATACATGGAGATGGAATGGAAACAATATCTACAACCGGCAACCCGGAACCGGCAACCCGGAACCCAATCATACAATTAGAAAACGTCTGTTTTTCCTATCCAAATGGCAGGGCCGTGCTGGATAACGTGCAGTTCGAGATCAAGCAGGGGGAGAAGCTGGGTCTCATCGGTCCCAACGGGAGTGGCAAGACCACTTTCCTGCATATAATCATGGGGCTATTGAGCTCTTGGTCCGGCACGGTGCGGATTCTCGGGAAACCCGTGGAAACCGAACAGGACTTCCGTGAGGTAAGGCGGAAAGTGGGTTTCCTTTTCCAGAACGCCGATGACCAGCTCTTCAGTCCGACAGTTTTAGAGGACGTGGCCTTTGGGCCCCTTAACTTAGGCAAAAAGCCGGGAGAGGCCCGGGAAATGTCTTTAGACACATTAAAAGCCCTGAACCTCGATGGCTTTGAGGACAGGGTGACACACCGTCTGTCCGGAGGGGAGAAAAAACTGGTGGCCCTGGCAACGGTGCTGGTAATGAAACCCGATGTGCTTCTCCTGGACGAACCTACCACCGGTCTTGACGAGGATACGAGCAAACGCATCATAGATATATTGAACGGCCTCGATATCAGTTACGTGATCGTCTCTCACGAATATGACTTCCTTGCCAGGACCACCCGTAATATTTACAGCATGCAGGGCGGAAAGATCGAGTATAGCGGCAGATCCGAGAACCTGCACAGCCACTACCACAGCCATCCGCATGGAACAGTTCCCCACAGCCATAATTAGTGTCCATCCAGAAATGGCCCTTTTTCGCAATCCCCCGCCTGCTGCGGGACAGGTCAGCGTCAATCAGCGGGATTCGTTGTGCGACGTACTACAGTACGTCTCCGCCTAATCCCTTGACTTCCTTGATCTTACAAAAAATTTCTCATTTCTGAATTGGACACTTGATAGTGTCCTTATTTCATCAATGGATTGGCACTAATTAGTGCTTATCCGAAAACTATTGCAGAAAGAAAGAGTTGATGCAAGTGGAAGATATGTGTAACTATGATACGCGCTTTAATCCGGTATTGATCGGAATATGGAGGTTTTAGATATATCATGCAATTTAAGACAATCATCTATGAGACAGCAGACAGGGTCGCTACTTTATCCCTTAACAGGCCTGATTCGCTCAATGCTTTTGATGAGGGAATGAAAAAAGATTTATTAAAGGCACTGTCAATGGCCTCTTCCGACGAAAAGATCCGCGTTGTGGTCTTTACGGGCAGGGGACGTGCTTTCTGCGCAGGGGCTGACCTCAATCGTTTCAAGGATGACTACGAATATTTCGAACGCACTGGGGAGCCCCCCGGGTTTTATGACATCAGCCTGCCCCGCATTTTTACATCTTTCCCCAAACTGCTCATTGCCGCGGTCAACGGTCCTGCGGTCGGAGTGGGAATGACCATGGCCCTGGCCTGCGATATCAGGCTGGCATCGAAACGGGCATCATTCAGTTGCCCGTTTACGCGGGTAGGATTGACCCCCGAGTTCGGCAGTTCCTATTACCTGCCCCGTCTGGTCGGTTATGCCAGGGCCGTTGAGTGGGTTTTGACAGGAAGGACAGTAAAGGCACAGGAGGCCCATTCCACGGGTTTGATCAACCACCTTGTTGCCCCCGAGGCACTTCTGGATGAGGCCGTGAAAATGGCAAAGGAAATCGCAGCCATGCCTGAGCAAGCTATTGATGCGGCAAGGGATCTTTTACGCCAGGCCCTTAGTTCAAGCCTTGATGAAACCCTGGAAAGGGAAATGAAGGTCCTTCATGGTCTTATGACCTCGCGGGGTCACTATGTGGCCGTGTGCAGACTGCTGGATCAGATGAAGGGGAAAAGGTAAAAATCCTGGTTAAAAGTATCCAAAGTGATCTAAAGTGTCTAAAGCCCGCCCTGGTGCGACTCGTTAGTGTGTTTGGTCAAGCCAATGTATCATCCCGGACTTGACTTTTTTAGGTGTAAAGTGACGTTGATCGGTCTGGGCCAGGGTTATGGAGTCGCTCCGCTCCGCTGTTTTATATAATTTACAGAACTCCTTACCTTTAGTTCACTTCAAACTTTAGTGCATTTCAAACTCTTGCAACGGCTTTTCAGGCAGAGCCGGAGAACACTGACTCCCGCAGCCGTCAGGGTGCGCCCCGCATCCCCTTCTCTCCGAGCCGGGGGCTAAAAGGAAGGGGACATGGGGGTTAAGATTATTCAGTCCTACTTCATTTTCTTAGGTGTGCGCCATCCAGTGACTGTAACCAGGCGTTTGTTCGGGACATCTGCCTTGAAAAACTTTACCATCTCCGGAGGGGCATGGCTTTTGTCCGTATAGGTGAGGGGAGGAAAGATTCCTCCGGTATCAAAATCCCTGAAGGTCTCAAAAGCGGCCTTAAGGCTGTCGGGGTTCAGGTCCTTACCTGCGCGCTTAAATGCCTCACCGAACAGATAGGATGCACCGATACCATGAACATATAGCGAAGTGAGACCGATGCTTTTAGCGTCGCGGCCGTATTTTTCGGCGACCTTACGTACCAGCTTGATACCGGGAGAGTCATCGGCCCAGCCACCCACGAAATTTACACCTATGTAGTTTTCCGCTCCCTTGCCACATGCCTTCACTATCATATCGTCTGTGGCCCAGTTGAAACCGAATACGGCCTTTGGTTTATAAGAATATTTTTCAGCGGTCTTTAAAAAACTGATAACCGGTGGCAAGACACCGCAGGTGATGACATAATCTACCTTGTTTTTCTGTAACGTCAGGACCTGTGAGCTGGCATCAACCGCCCCTGTCGGCAATACCAGTTCGGACACCAGATCAACCCCGTATGCCTTTGCCCTTTCACGTATGGCTTTTAGCCCGATCTTGCCATATTCTTTTTTCGCGTAGACTACTCCGATACGAGGATTTTTGTCCTTCATGTCATTGAAAATATAATCAACGATACACTGGTATTGGCACTCATAGGTTGCGCCCATTGCAAAGATGTAGGGTTGATAAGGATCGAAGAATTCCCGCATCAAGGCGTTTGGTATATTGGAGATCTTGTATTTATTAATGGTTTTCATATTGGCGATGGTCTGGTTTGATCCCCCCGAAGTTATAAGGCTCAAAACTTTGTCGCGATGGATGAGTTTTTTCAATGCAGCCACTGATTTTGGCGCCTGGAATTCATCATCTTCCCATATGACCTTGACTTTCCGGCCGTGGACGCCGCCCTGATCGTTAAGGTATTTCATGTAATCCACCATCCCGTGCCCATCCGGAAGACCGAGAGCGGCAACCGGACCGGTTTTCACAAGAATCAGCCCCAATTTAATTGTGTCCTTTGTTACTCCCCGTTCGGCAAGAGCCGGCGAGGCGAACAGACAAATCAAGGCAATCACCAGTAATACTGTCCTAATTTTTTTGACTTCCATGGCACCCTCCTTTGTTTTGGTTAAATGTTAAAAGAAACAAACCCGGATCAATAAGTATACGGCCAATTCTTAAAACAGGTCTTGATTCTTGTCCATATCCCGGAAAGACCTTTTGGTTCGAATATGAGAAATAGCATTATGAGCAGACCGAAAGCGGCTATGTTCCACCCGTCATCGTATTTATCTTCTATGGCCGGAAACAACAAGGTCAAAAACTGGGCAAGGCCCTTTATAAACTCGGGGATGACGGTAATGAATACTGCCCCGAAAATAGAGCCCAGGATCGAACCTAATCCGCCGACGATGATCATGGCCAGGTACTGCACGGAAAGTAGAAATGTAAAGTGCTCGGGATGGATATATTCCATAACATACGCATAAAGTCCGCCTGCTATGCCCGCGTAAAAAGAACTGATTGCAAAGGCCATAACCTTGTACTGGGTCAAACTGACACCCATTACCTCTGCGGCAATGTCCCGATCACGGATAGCGATGAAGGCCCTTCCAACGCGGGTTCTCATAAGATTGGTAGCGGCAATGATGGCAAGGGCCGTCAATACGATCATAAAATAGTAAAGCTTGTTGTTGGAATCCAAAGGGTAGCCCAGAAGATTAAGCGTGGGCACACCAATACCCCTTACCCCCTTTGTTACACTGTCCCATGTGATGACCACATATTCCACCACCACACCAAATGACATGGTCGCCATGGCCAGATACAGGCCCTTGAGTCGTAAACACGGAATGCCCACAAGTAGACCGGCGCAGGCAGCCACTACTCCGGAAGCGGGAAGGCAGATCCAGAAGGGAAGCTGAAACCGGCTGGATATGATTGCCGTGCAGTAGGCCCCGATGGCGAAAAATGCGGCATGCCCGAGGGATATCTGGCCGGTAAATCCGGTTAGTATGTTAAGCCCTAAGGCGGCTACGGTGGCGATACAGGAAATATTGATAAGGTATATAATGTAAGGGTCGCCTATAAGAGGCAAAACAGCCAGAACCACTAACAAAAGCCCGATCCAGGATTTTATCCAGATGGTCTTGAACAGTTTAATATCCTCATAATAGCTTTCACGGAATGTTTTACTTCGAATTGCCACCTTAAACCCTTTCGATTTCCTTTTTCCCAAAAAGCCCGTAAGGCCTGATCATCAACACCAGGAAAAGTACCACAAACGGGGTGACATCTTTTACCCCTCCCCCGATAATCTGGTCCAGATATCCGCCTGCCAGGTTCTCAATGATTCCGATGGCAAGCCCTCCGATAATCGCGCCGGGTATACTCTCCAAGCCACCTAAAATAATCGCCGGAAAGGCGCTGATGGCGACAAAGGTCAGACCGAGATTAATTACCATGATATTGGCCAAAAAGACTCCGGAAACTGCGGCAGTTATAAAGGAGACGGCCCAGATCAGCGCAAAGACCTGCTTAACGCTGATACCCATTAACAGGGCAACATCCTGATCATCCGCAGTTCCCCTCATGGCCAGCCCCATACGGGAATACTTGAAGAAAATAAAAAAAACAGTGATAAGCACAAAGGTCGAAAGCATGAGCCAGATCTCAGTCTGAGAAAGGACAATCCCTCCCATTCTGACTGCTTCCTTTGGAATAGGGGAAGGGAAAACCAGGTTGTTATGGCCGAACAGGATGCCTGCCATGCTTCTTAAGAAAATACTAAGCCCGATAGTGACCATGACAACTGCAAACACCGGTTCCCCTAACATGGGACGAAGGACCAGTCTTTCGGTTACGAATCCCATAAGACCGGCTATGATGCCTGTAAGCAGGATGGCCAAGAGGAATGGTAAATGAAAGGTCGTTACTAAAAAGTAACAAATAAAGGCCGACAGCATAATCACCTCTCCCTGGGCGAAATTTAAAATATCCGTGGCCTTGAGAATAAGTACGAAACCAACTGCGATCAACGCGTAAAGACAGCCCAGGGCTATTCCGCTGATCACTAACTGGATAAAGAACATCAAACCTGCATTCATTTTGATTCTCCTTCCTGATCCAGGTTGGCCGGAATCAAGGAATTGCATCCCGTAAAATCCCCCCTGGCCCCCCTTTAGAAAAGGGGGGGAACCGCTTTAAGCTCCCATTTAGAAAAGGATGGGACCGCTTTAAACTCCCCTTTAGAAAAGGGTGGAACCGCTTTAAGCTCCCCTTTAGAAAAAGGTGGGACCGCTTTAAACTCCCCTTTAGAAAAGGGGGGAGGCCCTTGAAGTCCCCCTTTTCTAAAGGGGGATTTAGGGGGATTTTTTTCAGAGACCGTATTCAAATAAAAGCAATCTAATGCTTTCAGTCGTAATCCTTAACTCCTTAATCCTTTAGTTCCAAAACATATGTGCCTGATATATTGTATCCGTAAATACCGGGTGCCCGAATAATCACAAATCTTCAAACTGAGGCATTAATACATCGCATCAATAATGTCCTTGAACTTTTTCTCAATCATGGACCGTTTGACTTTCATGGTGGCTGTCACTTCCTGGTCATCCGGATCAAGTTCCTTGTCCAGAATGGCAAACTTCTTTATGGTCTCTACCCTCGCAAAGTGCGTGTTGGCCTTTTCTATTTCCCCTTGAATGAGTTTATAGACTTCGGGATGGGTGGCCAGGCTTTTGTAATTGGTATAGGCGATTTTGTTGTTCTGTGCCCAGTTTTCCACGTTTAACAATTCAATCTGTATCAGGCAACTCAGATACTTCCGACGGTCACCAATGACAATGGCCTCGTTGATGAACGGGCTGAATTTGAGCTTGTTCTCTATCTCCGAGGGAGCGATGTTCTTGCCGCCGGCCGTTATGATGATATCCTTTTTACGGTCCGTTATCGTGAGATTGCCGTCCTCATCTACCTCTCCAACATCACCTGTATGAACCCAGCCGTCACGGATAGTCTCCCTGGTAGCCTCGGGATTGCCGTAATAACCTTTGAAGACGGATTCTCCCTTCTGGAAGATTTCCCCGTCCTCTGCTATTCTGAATTCAATTCCCGGTATTGCCTTTCCAACCACTCCGCCGAGCTTTATTTCTCCATTCCTGGGCATAAAGGATATCCCGCTCATTTCCGTCATGCCGTAACATTCGCGAATGGGTAGGCCGATTGCATGAAAGAATTTCATGATATCCGATGACAAGGGGGCCGCGCCGCTTACAAGGATCTTTGCCTCGAGCAGTCCTAACTGGTTTTTGAGGGCCCGAAACAGGAGCAGATAGGCGATGGCGTAAAGGATTTTCCATTGAACGGGAACTGGTTTGAACTCCAGCTTGTACCCTGCAACCCTATGGCCGATGGGCATCATGGCCTTGAAGATCCATCGTTTGAAAAATATAGCGTCCTCCATCTTGATCATGATGTTGGAATAGATCTTTTCCCAGATCCGCGGCACGTTCAGGAAGGCGGTGGGCGAGATCTCCCTCATATCTTCTTGAAGCGTGGCCACGCTTTCGGCAAAGTTCACGGTACAGGCCGCCCACATGGGAAATATGAGGGAAAACATCCGCTCCGCAACGTGGCACAAAGGGAGCGCCGAAACAAAAGAGTCTCCTTCTTGAAAATCAAGCACCTGTGAAAGGCCCTTGATCATAACCACCATGTTTTTCTGGCTGATCATGGCCCCTTTGGGTTTTCCCGTAGTACCGGATGTATAAACAATGATGCCGGTATCATCAGGATTCGTATGGTTTACCATTTCTTTAAACAGGTTCGGTTGTTCCCTGTGAAGAGTCTCACCAAGTTCCTCCACCTTTTTAAAGCTGATGATCATCGGATCCTTGTAGCGGCGAAGACCTTTCATGTCTATGCCGATGATCTTTTTCAGTAACGGAAGACCGTCTTTTACTTCCAGGACCTTGTCTATCTGCTCCTGGTCCTTGCAGACCACGAACCCGGATTCGGAATTTTCCAGGACATATTTCACCTGGGATGCCACGTCCGTGGGATATATACCCACGGTTACGGCCCCTGAGCTCTGGGCAGCCAGATCAGCGTACAGCCATTCCCTGCAATTATCCCCGAGCACGGAAATCTTATCCCCTTTTTCCAGGCCAAGATGTTTAAGACCCAGGGCGAAGAAACAGACATGGTTCCAGTAATCATTCCATGTGGCGCTCTGCCAGATGCCCAAGTCCTTTTCCCTCAGAGCTACCTTATTCCGGTAAAGATTCGTGTTCCTTAAGAACAGTTTCGGGATGGTATCTTCTTTCATCTTCTA
>JAIOSR010000553.1 GCA_021107495.1 Desulfobacterales bacterium
CGTAACCCATTGAAATGACGAAGGCCTCCCGACAGTCACTCGGAAAAGACCTCATAACCCTTTTCCTTTGAACACAAATTATTACCCACAGATTTTTGTGAGGAGCCTTTTTAAAATTAATAGAGATGTCCGCCTAAATTCGAGTTTCCCCGAATATTGATCAGATTCGGATGGAGACTATCAAGGAGATTGGGGCGTAATGATGAAACAGGTTGGAAGATTACACTTGCTGACGGATACTGTATTGCAAGCCAGGTTTTCACATGTGGAACTTACTGAATTGGCCATTGCCGGAGGAGCGGACACCATTCAATTCCGTCAAAAGAGCGGGTCTACGCGGGAGATGATCGAGGTTGCCCGGAAAATGAAAAAATTGTGTGAAGAATCGGATGTGAAGTTTATTGTGAATGATCGGATTGACGTTGCCATTGCCGCAGCGGCGGATGGCGTCCACTTGGGACAGGATGATTTTCCAATACCTTTGGCCCGGAAATTGTTAGGGGAGGGCCGGATAATAGGCGGATCCGCGGCAACCATTGCCGAAGCCCGGAAGTGCCTTTCAGAAGGTGCTGACTATGTGGGATTCGGACCGGTCTACCCGACAACTTCCAAAGATGATGCAGGTCCGGTAAGCGGTATTGACATTCTGAAACAGGTAGTGGAGGCAATTCCTTTGCCGATCATTGCCATTGGCGGAGTCAGCGCGGAAAATACCCCGGAAGTTATACGCGCAGGAGCACACGGAATAGCCGTGATCTCTGCGGTTTGCTGTCAGGAGGACCCGGAAAGGGCAACCAGGGAGCTTTACAGGGCCCTCTAAGAAGTCAAGTCTGGCCAGAGGATATATCATGACCGAAACCTTGTCTGATATCGGAGAGTTCGGATTAATAGCACGAATTGATGATTTTCTTCGGAAAGAAGGTATTCAAACTCCGGGAATGACCATGGGAATTGGGGATGATGCCGCATCTTTCCTGCCGCGTGCAGGATACGAACTGGTGGTCACCTGTGACTCTGTTGTAGAAGGCCGGCATTACCTGCCCGACCGTACTACTTCCCTTAATCTGGGGCGGCGTGCCATGGCTTTGAATATAAGCGATATAGGCGCCGTGGGGGGTAAACCCCTTTACGCCTTAGTGTCATTGGGCTTGAAAGGGGACACACCCGTCACGAATGTGGAAGACATGTACCGTGGATTTATCGCTGAACTCAATCCATTTGAGGCCTCTGTTATCGGGGGCAACCTCACCAAGTCGGGAAACGGCATTTTTATAGATATCACCTTAATCGGCGAAGTGGAACAGGGAAAAATCGTTCGCCGTTCCAGTGCCAGGGCCGGAGATACGATCCTGGTCACGGGGTATCCGGGTCAGGCTGCCGTGGGATTACAATTGCTGCTAAATTCCCACACCACTGAGGATTTAAGCGACCATCCATTAGTAAGGGTCTATAATACACCCTCTCACAGGGCACGTGAAGGGCAGGTGATTGCCCAATCAGGATATGCAACATCAATGATAGATACCAGCGACGGGTTCCTCGGCGATCTGGGACATATCTGTCAGGAGAGCGGTGTGGGTGCTGTGCTTATGCGGGAAAAGTTACCCCTAAGCGAGGACCTGCGAAAGATCGCAATAGAACTTGAACTTGATCCATACGACCTGGTTTTGAAAGACAGCGATGACTATGAACTCATCATCACCTGTTCCACCGACCATGTGAATCGAATACGTTCAGCTGTATCATCTATAAGCGATGTAACCGTAAGTGAGGTCGGAAGGATTACCGATGCGTCCGACAGTGTTAAACTCATACTTCCCGATGGGACCCAACGTGAAATTGTCCCTGCCGGATGGGATCACTTTTCAAAATAAGGAAGTATATCCCCAACAAATAAGAGTGTCCGAATCCATACATGAAGATGGCCTTACCCGAACTTTTTGATAAGTTACAGAAGGAGGAGGGAATGTCTGATCAAAAATCAACAAAAAAGGCGGAAAATTGGAAAAACATCATTGCCGGCAATTTAGATAAGGTTCGCACTCAACACCCCCTTGTACATAATATTACAAATTTTGTTGTAATGAATTCTTCAGCGAATATCCTTTTGGCACAAGGTGCAATGCCGGTTATGGCTCATGCCATAAATGAAGTTGAGCATATGGTTTCTTTAGCAAATGCACTGGTCTTAAATATCGGGACTCTAACCGATGAATGGGTAGAAGCAATGATAAAGGCAGGGAGGGTGGCGAACGAAAAGTCCATTCCGGTTGTTCTCGACCCGGTCGGGGCAGGTGCGACTCCACTAAGAACAGAAAAGGCAAAAGAGATCCTTCATGAAGTACAGATAACCGTGTTGCGAGGCAACGCATCGGAGATAAATGCCCTGGCCGTGTCCGGTGGCAAAACGAGGGGTGTTGACTCTGTTCATCAAGCCGATGAAATTCTCGGAGAGGCCCTCTCGTTAATAGAAAAATATCATTTGATTTTAGGAATTTCAGGGAAGACGGATATCATCGCCGATGGAAACAAAGTTATCAAAATAGACAATGGTTCACCCTTGATGCAGAAGGTGACGGGAACCGGGTGCGGCCTAAGTGCCACGGTTGGGGCATTTCTCGGAGTTGAAAAAGA
>JAIOSR010000453.1 GCA_021107495.1 Desulfobacterales bacterium
CGAGGGTCCCTCCTTTCAGAGGGATTGCCTTTGTGGCATTGTTTAAAAGATTATCAAAAACGCGTTCCACATTAATGCGATAACTCAGCACATCGAGGTCAGGCTCGAATGGCCCTTCCTTCAAAGTTACGTTCTGCTTGAGCTGTTCCCTGATGGCTTCTTTGTTTATCTCAAAACGTCTTTGGAGGATTTCCGACAGGTCCACCACTTCTTCCTTGCCGACCTGGTATAGACTCATGGCCAGTTCCTGCAGTCTGGTTGTCTCTTCCAGAAGGATATCCGCATACTTCAGGATTTGTTCCCTTGTGCCCTCTCTGTCTTCCTTTTCAAGCAATTTCTTGAGCCTGCGGGCAAAGCCTGCCGTAGCAATGGCCGGGTTTTTAAAATCGTGAAGAGCGTCATCCAGTCTTTCCATCTTCTGGGCCTTCATTAATTCCCTACCCAGGAAGAGGAAGAGCTCAATCTCATCGTCCCTGTACCGCTGTCTCTGATCTAAGGCGTCAAAGGTCATGAAATGGGTAAGCTCTCCATCAACGCTAAGCGGGACATAGAGGATGGAATTGATGTTATATGAAGAGGCAAATTGCTTGAGGTTTTTGGATATCAAGTTGCTCCTCTTGGGGTCCACTATCAGGATATAAGATGGGGTGACCATTTCATATGCCGAATCCCCGGAATATTCCCTGAGTTTCATAAGCAATTCATAGACAGGCTCCTTGCTCGCAGGGAAACTTTTTCCAATACTGTGATAACCGCCCCGTTCCGGATAACCAGCCTCTAAAATAACGTTATTGAAGTCCTCCGTAATGGAAAAAAGGGCACTGCTCTGTAGATTGACCATGTCGGCTAAAACCGGAATAACACGGTCAAAGACCTCTTTCATCTTGATCCCGCCATGAGATCCTAATGTCTGGAAGATATGCTGAACGATTGCCTCCCGCTTTTCATTGAGCCGGTGCATGTGAAGGACTCTCTTGCGGGCTATCACAAAGCTCAATCTCTTGGCCATTACGTTCGCCACTTTAATTTCTAACGGTGTGAAAGTTCGATTTTTCTCCGTGTAGTAAATCTGAATGACACCGACCGTGTCCCGTTCACTGGGGAAAAAACGGGTAATCTCCAAGGGAATGGCCATCAACGAATGAACGCCCTTTTTTCGAATGACATCTTTGTCCTGGTAACGTTCCTCATCAAGGATGTTGGGTACCAGGCAGGTTCGCAGGCTCTTTACTACTTCTCCGGCGATGCTCCCCTCTAATGGAATAAAGGTCCGGCGTTGCTCCTCTTCGGAGGGGTAGGATCCAAAGGAAAGCATCTGTTCGCTTTGCGGGTCATAGATCCTGACCGAAGCGTGATGTGCCCCTAAAAAATCCACTATGTATTTAGTGGCCCCCTCAAGGATTCGGCGTTCGGATAATTCGGGACTGATATCGACAATCGTATCCACTTGGCGCATAACCTGTTCCAGGAATCCGAAGAGGACATGATCATTGAACCATTCGATGACAAGGGGCCAGAAATCGTCATCAACGAGTACGTCTTTTGCCCAGGGTTCCCGTTGAATCTCCCGAATCAAATTTTCCACATCTATCAGCATGAGGAA
The DNA here is from genome assembly GCA_021107495.1 of Desulfobacterales bacterium. Classification (GTDB taxonomy): domain Bacteria; phylum Desulfobacterota; class DSM-4660; order Desulfatiglandales; family Desulfatiglandaceae; genus JAIOSR01. The sequence continues at coordinate 1,604 of JAIOSR010000453.1, forward strand.
CTCGCGAAATTGGTTAAAATATAGATAATACTTGTATAAATATCAAACAGGGCAGTTAAAGTCAAGGAAGGCAAGAACTCGGGGTTGAGATTGCAGATTCCATGTGATATCTTAGTACTCTTAGTCGGATTTTAAGTTGAGCCTCGAATTTAAATAATTTGAGGACAGAATAACAGAAAATAGAGGAAGATATGAAACTGAGAGGAAAAATGATCATTGTTTTGGGTATCCTGTTTTTCTTTATACAGGTCCAGTCGGGGAACGGACAAGTAAAAGGAACGGATACTTCGGAGCATGTACAAAAATGTCAACAGCCACTGGATATGGTCCTGGTCCTGGATAACTCGGGTAGTATGAAAAAGAATGACCCTCAATTTTTGACCCGGGAAGTGGTGACTAAATTCATGGGTGGGTTCGGGGGAAAATGCCGTATTGCCATGGTCATTTTTGATCAGGAGGTCGAGCTTGCCGAGTCGCTTATGGATACTAAAGATCCTGATGCCAGGGCCAGGTTTCTGAAAAGTCTGAACAAGATAAACTATAAAGGTCAATTCAGCAACATCCCGGCAGCAATTGAAAGGGCCATATATGAAATAAAAACGCGAGGCAGAAAGGACGCGCAAAAAATAATAATCTTCATGACTGACGGGATTGTAGATACGGGAGACAAAAAGGATGATTTTGAAAGGGAAAAATGGCTGAAGCAAGACCTTGCAAAAGAAAGCAAAAAACAGGGAATTCGTATTTTCAGCATTGCATTTACCAATACTGCCGATTTCAGTCTCATTCAGACATTAGCCCTTAAGACGGATGGAGAATACTTCAGGGCTTACGGGCCCGATGATATTCAGAATGTCTTTGAAAAGATCAAACAGGCAATTGCCGGACTGCCGCAGAAAGCAGATTCATTGACCCCCCCGAAAGTCCGACCGGTGACAACTGCCGCCCTGAAAAAAAAGGAAGAAAAACCAAAACCATCGACAGCCCGGGCAATTGCTCCATCGCCTATCACGATCGAGGTGACGGCACCCCCTTCAAAAAATGAACCCCCTCCCCGAAAAGATGACATATTTTCACATCTCATCCTTGCGGGAATTGTTATACTTTTGGGTGTTACCATCATCATCATGGTTTTGATAATAAAATCCAGGTCCTTGACAAAGGAACGGCTAATTACTAAGACCCGGGCCATCCCTTCGGCGGATTTGATTGATGTGGAAAACGTGACCGGAAACAAGACATTGTCGCTGAATAAGAGAATCACAAAGATCGGTCGCAATCCGGATAATGATGTTGTTGTCGCAAAAGACACCGTATCAGGTTTTCATGCCATGATTGAATACAAAGACGACTTTTTTTACTTAGAGGATCAAAGAAGCATGAATAAAACCTATCTTAATGAAGAGGAAATAGGGCCGCATGGCCTGAGACGGCTTAAAAGCGGCGATGAGATCATGTTTGATATATATAAATTCCTGTTTATCCTGCCTGATCAGATCCCGTCCGGCGCAACCGTAATTCATTTTGATGCAGAATCCGATACTATGGTATATGACGATGCAGGTGTGGCCATGAAGGAATCCTCTGCTCAGGATGACTTAGCCGTCCAACGCGCAATGCTGGTCGATGTAAAAGGCATTACAAATGAGAAGAGCATTATTCTGAAGAAAAGAATAACGAGAATTGGTCGCGGTATAAAAAATGATATCACAATCCCCAAAGAGACTGTATCGGGATTCCATGCGATGATTGAATGCAGGGATGAATTTTATTATTTAGAGGATCAAAGGAGCAGGAACAAGACATTCCTGAACAATGAGGCAATTGCACCCAATTCACCGGTTAAGCTTAAAAGCGGTGATGAAATAAAGTTCAACGGTTGCGAATTCGTTTTCCTTTTGGAGGATCAATTTCCGAGCGGTGATACAGACGAAAGATTGTGAATACAGACCTCGTAAAAACTATTTGTTTAATGGCTGCAATCCACATAGTTTTTAGGCCTTTGCTCAAAAATTGGACATCGGGTCGGTCTGGGTTATGAGGTTCAGGGTTCAACGGTTCAAAGGTTTTAACCCCTGAACGGTGAACCCTGAACCTTGAACCCAAATCTTGAGCTAAAAACGCACCCTTTTGTCCAAAATATCACCCCAAAATCAGCTAAAATTTTCGAGGTCTGGAATAGTGAGCTCTGAGGTATTATCTTGATCCTGTACTTACTTCAGGGGGTCGCCCTGTCCCTGCCGGCAGCTATCATGCCGGGTCCTTTCCAGGCCTTTTTAATTTCCCAGGCACTGAAAAACGGCTGGAAACGGACTCTGCCGGTAGCCCTGGCACCTCTGGTGACAGACGGTCCGATTATAGCACTTGTCCTGTTTATACTTACACAAACGCCACAGTGGTTTCTGGACATTCTTCGTATTGCCGGCGGTCTTTTCATCCTTTATCTGGCAAGGGGAGTTTTTGTTACTTTGAAAACCCCCGGTCCAACCCTGGAACCCTCCGGCCACGGGGCCCGTCAAACCTTACTTAATGCCATAGTGTTGAACTTCCTGAATCCCAACCCGTACATATTCTGGAGCGTGGTTGCAGGTCCCATAATGCTTTCCGGATGGCGGGAGTCGGCCAAACTGGGAATTGCTTTTATCGTCGGTTTTTACGGGACCTTTGTGTGTATCTTAGTTGTACTGATTATTGTCTTTGCGACTGCTGGCAGGCTTAATCCCAAAGTCAATAGAATTTTGATTGCCATAACCGCGGTGGCACTTGCGGTCTTTGGCGTGTATCAAATTGCAGTTGGAATAATAGCGGTGACATAAGAATGGACTTCAAACCCGGACAAAAAATAACATTCTTGACTTTAACGGTCTTATATTTAAGCTATAGGCAATAGATAGGGCCTTAACACAATATAATGTTGGGCTACGTTCATCCTATCGCAATGATTGAGTCTTTCACTCGGCCCCTTGACCCCTGGACTCCTTGAATCCTGATCATCGATCAACTAGTTTGGAGAGGATCCATTTATGCCTAATAAAACTGTATCTGATTGATTGGCTCTTTTTCCATGATCATGCTCTGAATTTCGGCTTTGGATTTATCATCGGAAATAGGCTCAACCTCCGAGACAGGGTTTCCGGCATCGTCTTTCTTATTTTTCCATCCAAGAATATATCCCGGCACCAGTGCGTATCGACAGCCGCCTACGCCGCAACATGAACTATCGATCACGCCATGCCCTATCAGGTAAAGAACGTCCCTCTCATTATGCTTGAGCACATCTTCCATCTCAAGCATGTAGTAGCCTGATATGGATTCTATCTCTTCGTTCAGACCAACGTGAGTATATTCTTTTGTCATTCGCATACCTCTACAATCGCTTCGTGATTCTATTCAATTTATTCGTATTCTTTTGGAACCGCGCAGATCATGACAAAGGGTTCACTTGCGGAAATGTTCTTGTACTGGTGCTTTTCATTGGGGAGGACCATGGCAAAATCACCTTTTTTTATCTCACGCTCTTCTCCGGTCTCCGTCACAATTGCGCCATGCCCCTCTATGATGTAATTTACGTGCTCAAAGGGATGTTGGTGATAGGGACTGTGTCCATCGGGCTCAATGGTAAAGACACGAAAAGAAAAAGCAGGTGATCCGTCATCCTTTGAAATGGGGACCTGCTTGTGAATACCTTTTGCACCCTCCATTTCCGGTATTATTCTTTCCACTTTATCCAGACTTGTAATTTTCATGACAGAACCTCCTCTTCTCTAACTCTGCTTATATACTTTTTATTATAATAGCATTTGACAAGATTATAGGCAAAGGACTTTCGCTTTTTTCACACGATAGCGCCAAGTTTGTCGGGTATGAAAGAAGGTTTAATAAATTAGGGTCAAATTCCCAGCCGCTTGCGGCGACTGTCATTCCGGCGAAAGCCGGAATCCAGAAAATTAAACTGGATGCCGGTCGCAGATCCCGTGATTAGCGGGAATCAGGTCCGGAATGACATCTGATACCCCGCTGCTCTGCGGCGGGGATGTTCATTCTCGTTTCAGGTAAAATGCAATTTATTGACAAATCAGCAAGATAGAAGTATTCTGAACTGAACCTTTAGGGGAGGATGAAACATTACTGATTCCCATAATAAAAGTTTGATTCAAACATTTTATGCGATGTTATTTCAAGGCGATGGTGTAAACATACCCAGGAAAAGGGGGATTAATCATGCTTGAGATTGAATATTTGACAGATAAAAACGGCCAACAAAAGGCTGTCGTTATTCCTATTGAACTATGGAAAAGAATAATGCCGAAAGAAAACGCTTCCATTGAGGAAATTTCTGAGGAAATAGAAGATTACTGTCTGAACAAGGCAATGGATGAGGCCGAAAAAAGCCCTCTCTTAGGTCGGAAAGAAGCACTGGATTATTTGGAGAAATAACCAAAATGGAAGTGCTTTACCGTAAAGTCTTTTTGAAAGACCTCAAGAAGCTAAAAAATCAGCCGGTGTATGACAAGGTTTTTAAATTTGCATTTGAGATATTGCCAGAGGCAAAAGCCTTAAAGGACATATCCGGCATTAAAGCGATGACGGGATACTCGAAACGCTACCGTATTCGATTCGGAGATTATCGAGTTGGGATTGAACTTCAGGGTGATATGGTAGATATAAGAAGGGTTTTACACCGGCGGGATTTTTATCGCTATTTTCCCTAATCACCTCTTTTCTTCAGGATGAATTTTATGTCATGACAGTACCCGCCATAATCCTCGATCTTGTTGAGCGTTTTGAACAGAACCTGGAAGCATATAAGCAGGGGAAATACAATGAAACCCAGGTGCGCCGGGAATTCATAGACCCGTTTTTCGAGGAATTGGGATGGGACATTACCAACAAACAGGGTTATGCCGAGGCATACAAAGAGGTCGTTCATGAGGATGTCGTCAAGGTTGGAGGGGCCACCAAGGCCCCTGATTACAGCTTTCGCATTGGCGGTGTCCGCAAATTTTTTTTAGAGGCCAAAAAACCCTCGATAAATATCAAAGAGGACACCCACCCTGCCTACCAGTTAAGACGCTATGCCTGGAGCGCCAAGCTTCCCCTCAGTATCCTTACTGATTTTGAAGAATTCGCGGTCTACGACTGTCGCGTTAAACCGGGCAAAACGGACAAGGCATCTCATTCCCGTGTCCTGTACATGAAATATAGGGACTACCCTGAACAATGGGATGATATTGCCGGCAAATTCTCCCATGAAGCAATCCTGAAGGGTTCCTTTGATAAGTACATAGAGTCCAAAAAGGCCAAACGGGGTACTGCCGAGGTTGATAAGGCCTTTCTACAGGATATTGAGCAATGGCGAGATCAATTGGCTAAGAACATTGCCCTGCGTAACACGGACCTGACCCAGCGTGAACTCAACTTTTCGGTCCAGCGAACCATTGACAGGATCATTTTTCTGCGAATATGTGAAGACCGTGGGATTGAGACCTATGGCAGTCTCATGGCCCTGCAGAACGGGAACAAGGTCTACAAGCGACTGTTCCAGCTTTTCCGCCAGGCCGATGATCGGTATAACTCCGGTCTTTTTCATTTTCGGCCTGAAAAGGAACAATCAAGTGATGCTGACGCACTCACGCCCGGGCTGAAAATTGACGACAGGATTTTAAAAGATATCCTCAAAAACCTCTATTATCCCGACAGCCCTTATGAGTTCTCGGTCCTTCCTGCCGATATTTTAGGCCAGGTCTATGAACAGTTTTTAGGTAAGGTGATTCGCCTGACGCCATCGCACAGGGCCATCGTGGAAGACAAACCCGAGGTCCGAAAGGCGGGCGGCGTTTATTATACCCCCACCTATATCGTGGATTACATTGTCAAGAACACCGTGGGCAAGCTGGTTGAGGGTAAGAAGCCGGGACCACGGGGTGGTGTAAGCAAACTGAAAATCCTGGACCCTGCATGCGGTTCAGGCTCGTTTCTCATAGGGGCCTATCAATTCCTGCTTGACTGGCACCTTGACCGGTATGTGAAGGATGATCC
>JAIOSR010000036.1 GCA_021107495.1 Desulfobacterales bacterium
GATCTCAACACGGAGCTCCTCAGGCTCAAAAACAAGGGAGCGGAATACATCTTCATGCAATGTCTGCCATCTGCGATCCTTATGGCATTGGAATCTGCCGATCGCGTCAAATACGATGTCCCCTTCTTTGGAACCTGGACATCCACCGACCCCAACTTTTTCAAACGCGGAAAAGGCCTTATCCGTGACCGTATGCATATGCAGTTTGTCGGGGGTCTTCCCGTTGACGGTACCCCGGGGATAAAATTGATGAAGGAACTGTGGAAAAGGTATAAAACCGTCTCATCATTTGATGCCTCTTACTGGGAAGGTGTTGTCATCGGTATGATTATGGAAAGGGGCTTCCAGCGGGCAAACGAAAAGTTCGGCAAGATAGACAGCCAGACCATCAATCAGGCATTGCAGACCTTTCGAAATGAAGATTTCGGCGGTCTGGTACCCAATGTCACTTATACCAATACGGACCACAGCGGTTCCTGGAAAGCAAGGATAGTCAAAATCAACGAGGACGGCACCTACACCCCGCTCACCAGTTTCTGGGGACCGGGAAAAGAGAAGGTTAAGATCCTAAAATGAAGGCATTTCGTGGTGAACCGAGTATCTTCGCCTCTGCCCGGCCCGAGGATAGACGGGCCGAGTTAGAGGTGAAGAATCTTAAATTGAAGTTCGGTGGGATTACGGCCCTCAATAAGATTGATCTTACAGTACGCACAGGGGAACTTGTCGCCATAATCGGACCGAATGGTGCAGGCAAGACCAGTCTGTTAAACTGCATTACCGGTTACTATAAGCCGCAGGAAGGGCAGATATTTTTCAACGGTGAGGACGTCACACACCACTCTACCCATCACCTGACTAAGATCGGTATCGGCAGGACCTATCAAAATATAGAGCTTTTCCCGGGCATGTCGGTCCTGTCCAACATGTTGCTGGCCCGTCATGTTCATTGTAAATATAATGTAGGCTTGGCCTCCATTTTCTCAAAGTCCGTTAGAAATGAAGAAATTCGTCACAGGAAGATATTAGAAGAATTAATAGACTTTCTTGAAATACAATCGCTTCGGAAACAGCTTGTAGGTTCTCTGCCTTACGGTATGCGAAAGCGTGTTGAATTGGGCCGTGCACTTGCTCTGGAGCCCAAGCTTTTGGTTCTTGATGAGCCCTTTGCCGGAATGACGCTTGAGGAAAAGGAGGACATGGTCCGGTTTCTGGTCGAGCTGAACAAGTCCTGGAATCAGACCATGATTCTTGTAGAACATGACATGTCAGTCGTGATGAGTATTTCCAAGAAAATAATGGTGCTCGACTTCGGGGTCAAACTGGCCGAAGGATCGCCTGATTTTGTGCAGAATCACCCCCAGGTTATCAAGGCCTACCTTGGAGACACATCAACAATTGATTAAAAAAAATGAGTGCTACTAAATATAAGATAGAGCGTATCGACGAAGAAACTTTGGAATCGTTGACCCAGTATACGTTTCCACAGATCTTATCGAGACAGGCGGAGCGATTGGGGCCTGGCAGGATTGCCATAAGGGAAAAGGCTTACGGCATATGGCAGACATATAATTGGCAGGAGTATCTGCGTTATACAAAACTTGTGGCATTGGGTCTGATTTCACTGGGTCTCAAAAGGGGGGAGCATGTCGGTCTTATCTTAGACAATCACCCTGAATGGCTTTTCAGTGAATTGGGTACCCAGTCCCTGGGTGCGATAACAATCAACCTGTTTAGCTCGGCAGTGTCAAAAGAGCTTCTTTTCGGGCTCAACCGTATTCGGGCGGCCTATGTCATTGCCCAGGACCAGGAACAGGTGGACAAGATCCTCGAATGTAAGAATGACCTCCCCCACATTCGAAGACTTATCTATGTCGATCCCACCGGTATGAGGACCTACAGGGACGATCCCTGGTTGATCAGCTTTGCCCAGCTCCTTGAATTAGGCGAGGAATTAGACGGGGAGCAGCCCGAGCTTTTTATAAAAGAGTTATGGGAGGGAAAAGCGGATGATGTGGCCCTTATGCTCATGACATCCGGCACCACGGGAGAGCCCAAGATGGTAATGCTCTCCCATGAAAACTTGAATGAAATGGCACGGAAGTGGCTTGAGACGGCTCCCATAGGTATTGGGGACAACTGGATCTCAATTACCCCGCCCGCCTGGATCGTTGACCAGATGTGGGGTATGGGAATTACATTGTCCGGCGGCATGGCCATGAATTTTCCTGAGGCCTTTGAAACCGCGGTAGAGGATTTCAGGGACATCGGCCCAACTGTTATACTCACCTCCTCCATGTTCTGGGAAGATCTCGCATCCAAGATACGGGTAAAAATCAATGATTCGGGACCTGTTAAACGCTACCTATACAACCTGGCCCAGAAAATAGGCGGAGCAGTGACAGACATGGAATCCGAGAAAAAGCCGGTGCCATTCAGACTCATGCTCTTGAAGCGCCTGGCTATACGTATTATATCAAGACCCCTTCTGGATCGTGTTGGTTGCCTTGAAGCGCGCGCGGCCTACACGGGAGGACACCCTATCAGTCCTGACGTGATCCGCTTCTTCAGGGCAAACGGCTTGAACCTTAAACAGTGCTACGGTCTGACAGAGGCCGGAGGCATCTTTCAGGTACAGCCCGACGGTGAGGTCAAACCGGAGACAGTGGGCACACCCCTTCCCCGCACCGAAATCAAGATCACAGAGGATCAGGAAGTTTTAGTGTTGAGCAAATCCAACTTTGTGGGCTATTACGAAAACCCCGAGGCAACGGCAGAAGCCCTTAAAGACGGGTGGTTTTGTACGGGGGATGCAGGTTATTACGATGATGACGGGCATCTTCTCATTATCGGTCGAAAACAGGATATCATGCGCACAACAGAGGGCGAGGCATTTTCCCCCGACTTTATCGAAACCAGGCTTAAATTCAGCCCATACATCAAAGAATCCGTTATCTGGGGCGAGGGAAAGGAATATCTCACCGCCTTTATCAACATAGACTTCGGGAATGTCGGGAACTGGGCGGAGGAAAGAAAAATTCCTTACACCACTTACACCGACCTTTCCCAGCAGTCCGCTGTTGAGGAAATGATTCGAGGAGAAGTTGCCGAAGTAAACACCCAGTTACCCAAACCTATGCAATTAGTCAAAATCATTCTTTTATACAAATTGTTGGATGCGGATGACGAAGAACTCACAAGAACGGGCAAGGTGAGGAGAAAATTTGTTTTTGGCCAGTACAAAGATCTGATCGATGCCATGTATTCCGAAAAAACCGAATTGGCCGTAACAGGCGAGGTGCGTTATCGGGATGGGCACATAGGTACTATTGAGACCACGGTCAAAATATTAGATGTTTAATGATAATATAGCCGCCCCGGTTAAATATTACTTGCAGGATTTAACAGGGCAGGCAAAAAGGCGCAAAATTCACAAAAAGTAAAACCTTAAGTTACTATGCAGAGGCGCTTACCCAGCGTTATCAAGAATATATATTTGAGGCAAAGCTTCACCAATCAAGGAGGCTGACCCGGCCATGGAATTTTTCCTTCAACTTTTAGTAAACGGGATATCACTCGGATTTCTCTATGCGCTTTCCGCATTAGGCTTTGTCATGATTTTTAAGTCGAGTAGTGTCCTGAACTTCGCCCATGGGGAACTTCTGGCCATAGGAGCCTTTCTGTTTCTCGTTTTGTCTTCCTGGGCCAATCTGCCTATTATTGTCGCTTTCGCATTCACTTTGATAGGAAGTTTCTCCCTCGGATTTATCATTGAGCGCTTCTTCCTGCGCCGTTTGATCGGGGAAGCGCTGATTGAAGTGATCATGCTGACCGTGGGGCTGTCTATCATGTTCAAGGGACTGCTGCTATTCATCTTCGGGGGTGATATTCACAACTACCGGCAATTTTTACCTGAAGGGCTTTCCATTACATGGGGTTCTATTGGAATTCCCTCGGTCTACGTTGCATCCTTTATAATCGGGATCCTTTTTCTTATCCTGTTCGGTTTCTTTTTCAAATACTCATCCCAGGGTATTTACATGAGGTCCGTGGCCGACAACCAACCTGCCGCCCTTTCTCTTGGTGTCCACGTAAGAAGGGTCTTCGCGCTTTCATGGGCCATCGCGGCACTGGTTTGCGCCATGAGCGGCATTGTTTTAGGGATCATCAACGGCGTCAATGTTCATGAATTGAGCTCCATTGGCCTCAAGGTCTTCCCTGTGGTCATTTTGGGAGGGCTGGACAGTATTGGCGGGGCCATCATAGGCGGCATCATTATTGGTTTGCTCGAGACCTTTACCGGTGGATATATCTCTACCTCCTTGAGAGAGGTCATTCCGTATATTGTGCTTGTCCTTATTCTGATGGTAAAACCCTATGGGCTTTTCGGGCTGGTGGAAATAGAGCGTGTATAGAATCGCTCCGCTCCGTTTAGCGATTTTATTAAAAGAAAGGTTATAGCGAACATGCGCAAGCTTCAATTTCATCCCTGCGGTAATTTCAGACAGACATACCGGGAAGAGATCACAATCTTCGAAACAGATTTTGGCAGAATGTGGGTGCTAATAGGCATTGTGCTTCTTTTTGCTGTCATTCCTTTTATAAGTAGCGCTTACATGGTCTACATACTTAACACCATTGGTATTTATGCCATTGCCGCCATTGGCCTCAATCTTTTAATCGGATATACGGGTCAGATATCACTTGGGCATGGGGCCTTTTTTGGTGTAGGTGCCTATGCAGGTGCTGTCCTGGCAACCAAGACAGGTTTACCGTTTGTCTTAGCCGTGCCTGCCGCAGGTCTTGTCACCGCAGCGGTTGGAATGGTTTTCGGCGTTCCTTCGGCTCGTCTCAAGCACCTCTATCTCTGCATTGCCACCTTAGCAGGCCAATTTATCCTTGAATACGTGTTTGTCCAGTGGGAGGGCCTTACCGGAGGTGCCGAAGGAATCAGCGTTATCGGTACGACCCTCTTCGGAATCGATCTGGGCAATGATCGGGTCTTTTATTTCGTAATATTCGGCTGTCTTGTGGTTATGACATGGATAGCAGTCAACTTAATTCGCACCAGGTTCGGAAGGGCTTTTATTGCCATCCGTGATAATGACCGGGCCGCCGAGGGCATGGGGATTCCCATCTTCAGATATAAGCTCCTCTCATTCGCAATAAGCTCCTTTTATGCAGGATTTGCAGGTGCCCTCTATGCCTTTTACATGATCAGTATCACGCCCGAACCCTTTAATTTGTGGCTATCCATAGAATTCATTGCCATGATAATCATCGGGGGTCTGGGAAGCATTCCCGGCTCGGTGTTGGGTGCGGTCTTTATTGTCTCATTAAATGAAATACTGAGTAACATCACCCAGTATCTCATGAACGTCGGCACATCCAGCGGCGTGGCCATTACCATCGCCCCGCTACGCGAGTTCGTATTTGGTCTGGTCATCATCCTGTTTATTCTGTTTGAGCCAAAGGGCCTGGCAGAGGTCTGGCGTATTGTCCGTTCAAATTTCAGGTTATGGCCGTTTTCGTACTGATAGGCGTTGGAGTATTGGAGTAATGAAGTAATGGAAAACAACATCAGATTACTGCTAAACAACATCAGTGTGGTCTATTCTGATGTCATACAGGTCCTTAAAGGGGTATCTCTTACCGTTAAGAAAGGTCAGATCGTCTCCCTTTTGGGTAGCAACGGCGCCGGAAAGACCACCACCCTGAAAGCCATTTCGGGTCTGCTCAAGCCCGAAAACGGGAAGGTTACGGACGGTTCCATTGAATATGACGGGGCTCCGGTACAGAATTCCTCTCCGGAAGAAATCACCCGCAAAGGTATTATCCAGGTACTCGAAGGAAGACAGGAATTCAAGTATCTGACTATTGAAGAAAATCTGAGGGTCGGCACGGCCACCCGCTGGGGCAAGCCTTATAAAAAGGACCTGGAACTGGTTTACCACTACTTCCCTGCCCTGCTCTCACGAAAGAAGAACATGGCAGGGTATTGCAGTGGCGGCGAACTCCAGATGTTAGTGATGGGCAGAGGACTTATGGCCCAGCCCAAACTCCTGCTCTTGGACGAACCCTCCTTGGGTCTTGCGCCTATCCTGGTCAAAGAGATATTTCAAATTATCAGACGGGTAAACGAAGAGTTAGGGACCACCCTTATGCTTGTGGAACAGAATGCGAATATGGCGCTCCAGATAGCCCACTACGGCTATGTAATGGAAAACGGCAAGATTGTCATGGAGAGCGACGCGAATGATCTGCGTGAAAACCCGGATGTAAAGGAGTTCTATTTAGGCACTGCGGCCTCCGGGGCCCTAAAATCATACAAAGATGTAAAATCCTACAAGCGCCGCAAACGCTGGCTTTAAGTTGGTTGCATGGATCCCACTGATTTCTATCCTACTGAAATCTCCTGGCAACAAGATTCCTTTCGATCTATCAAGCCGGAGGAGTTCAAGGCCCTCGGGATTGATCCGGCAGATATTCCTTTAGGAACCTTCGCTGCCCGGAAACACCCTTCACTTCTTAATAGCAGATTCGGCGGAAATGCCTATGGATTCGGTTTTTTCGAAACCTACGACAGGCTGAAGCCGAAGGACCTCAAGCTGTTCCAGTCCATCATCTTTGATAATCAGGAAGATATCGCAAATCACTACAAAGATCTCAATCAAATATATAGAAATATCGGCCTACTAATCAGATTTTCGAAACTCGGGAAGCCCTATTACCTGATCCCGGTTTACCTGCTGTCAAATACACTCTTTCACGTCAAATCCAGAGTCGATGAGATTGCCAAAATCGTCGGTTTCCACCGAAAAAAATATTTCAAGGAATACCATGCCATAGGACTGTTAACCCACCAGGATGACTTAATCACTCGAGAACTCTCCTTCCGTTTCAAAGAACACAATTTTGTGATCTTAGACTCCCTTGAGAGTCTCCAGGCCCAGCACCAGACCCTGGATCTGGTCATTCTAACGAGGGACCTTTATGAAATCATCTTCATGGAAAAATACAGTCCCGTCTCTCAAAAAATGCTTTCCAAGAAGCGCCTGGAACAATATGCAATCTATATCCTCTGGAAGATCTACAATCTTCTTAAGCCGGATGGTGAAATCTTTATCATAGCCAACCACTATACCCAAAAAACCAATCGAACTACGAAACTTACCTTTAAAACGACTAAAGAAGAAAAGAATTTTATTCTTTTCAGCCATATTTTCAAGACCAAAAAGAAATACAGGACAAAAGATAAGTCACTCCCGGTTAACATCTTTGAGTTCCAAAAGTATTTGAGCGGTCTTTATGTGGAACAGGAAGTCGTTGACAAGCTCCTTGGCGGTAAAACCCTGGAAAAGACTAACCTTGACCAGCTAAACAACCTGCCCTATATCAATTTTCAACTCACGGATTCGTCTTTTTTAGGTGACCAGGAAAAAATCTGGTCCAAGCTTCTCTCCGTATTTTTTGACAATATCTTCTTAAAGCCCCTTATTCCACAAACCGTAAAGGAGGACTGGAAAAAACGTTTCTCTTTCACCGATTACTCGCCAAATCATATGATTATTTATCTCGGGCAAAAAAAACCATTAAAAACCACTATAGCCGAGATCAAGCGGGACGTAATGGAATCAAAACTCATTGGTTCCCCTCCGGACCTTTTGGCAGAGTACAGAAACTCATTTGACTATGTAATACGGACCCTTCGCGTGTTGGACAAGCTAAAAAGAAGAGACTACAAAAACCTGCCTCAAATCTATATTGACCGCCTGACACAACCTCTTGAAAACAAGAGGCGAAGATTTAGTGCACTAAACGACGTCATCAAATTGACAAAAAAGATTAGACTACTTGAAAAAATCGGGGAATATCTCAACCCCGACAACATTGAAGGATCGAAAACCAGGGTACTTGAAAACCTGGAAGTCTTTCCTTTTTTTGAATTCAGCCGGAATGAGTTAAAGGAAATCTTCTATATCGTCCTCGGACATACGCCCTTCGGGCGAATTATATCCGGAAAAACGACTGAAAAGGCATTGAAACCGGTTTCAGACCTTGCCCGATCCTACGACCAGCATCAGGCACTCAACCTCCTGCGTTACTGTCGGCTGATGACCATGGCCGAAATAGAAGCCTTCAGAGAGAAAGAACTGACGGAAGGACAGCTTGCCGAGCTTTTCGCTCTCTATGAGTCTACCGAAAGGGTTGTCACTAATCGAGAACTGGATTGGGACAGGCTTATGGATGAAAAAATAACTTCCATGGGAGGCATACACCATAAGATTATCCGGAAACTTCTCAAAATGATCAACAACCTTGAATTCTTAGATAACTGGTCCGAACTCAGGCAAAAGGGGGAGATGGAAAAGGAATCCTTAGCCGACTATGATGATGCAAAATTCTTAAGGATAGAGAATGTAATAAAACTCGTAAACACCATAGAACAATTCGAAGAAAGGTTTCTGAAGTTCGATCCGTTACAGCTACCTGGATTCTACAGGAAATTCCTTGACATAGAATTCCACGGAACCGGTCATCTGTTTGAAAGAATGGACAGCGAGAACGTTTTTGTACTTTTGTGGATCGCGGTAAATCTGGCGCGCGGCGAGATTATCAATTTTAATCCGATACTTGCCGACACGGAACCCAGGGGAATAGATGGTTGGGTAAAGAAAGTGGAAAATGAGGTGAGAGCCATCAATCTTGATTACTTAGATCTTGGTATTCTCAGGCAATTCAGCGATCAGCTCTACCAGGTCCACTCCTCGTTCATCATAGGCACCGGCTTTCATTTGAGAATTGACCCGAAAACCCATGCATTAGAAATCACATACATGGACATGGTCAGGGATATTGAAAAACTGGAATCCCTGATTAACAAATTAGCAGGGCATCTTATATGGGAAATCGACGTGGAAGATCTGAAAAATCTGGAGGTCCTTTTCTCCAATCTGGAAAGCTTTTACCAGAGCCATCTAAGGCTCCTTGATCAGAAGGATTTTGCCCTGAAATTGCCCGCAAAACAGAATCGGTGGTTTGAAAGGGTTCAAGACCTCAGGGAACAACTTAGGACCAACTTTCTTAACGTTATTTTCCATCCCAAGGATGTTTACACTGATTTAGAGCTGCTCCGCCACAACACACCCACACTGTTGAATTTCATCCTTCCCGAATTTACGGCCCTTGAAGACCTGGATTCCTCATGGCACCTGTATCTGACATCACCTGTCACCCATTACATTGCTACTGCTACTAAGAAAATCCAGGCCCTTATCAGACACGACAAAGAGGGTTTTCAGGATACCCAGTTTTTGCACAGCCTTGCCCAAAGGGAATTTGGGCTCATGGCCACAGGCATTGTAGGTTTTAGTGAATCACAGATAGAAGACCTGGAAAATATTGTTGACGGTCTGAGCCGGAACCAACCCCTGTTTGATGCCCTCATAAAATCATTCATATTTCAGGATATCGCAGGGTACCCCGCCTGAGGGAAAAATATAAGAAAAAAATCAACCCGGCTGACCTTGCTCATACGGGTGCATTCTTTATAGAAAAGGAAAAAATTGCGGAAAGATATTATCTCGATAAGAAAGGAAAAGCCTACCTGATTTTTTTGGTCAGTCACCACGGTCTTCTTCACCATATCATACGGGGTGAGCTCTCCTTTTATGCGTTACAAGACATTCTGGATTCCCCGGAAAGGGACCTCCTTGACGCCTTTTTCGTTTTTTCCTTTATCATGATATCTGCAATCAGGGAAGATTTGATTCTCGAAGACCTGGCAGGACGGTTGTTCCGGATAAGAGACATGTGTCATAAAACCCTTGATCACGAAACCGATTTCGCAACACAATTTAATGAAATTTTTATCCAGAGGGGCAACCTGTTTTATGTCCTTGAAAACTATAAATTGAACGGGCTCCCGGAAGGGGCGACACCGGCGGATTATTTAGAATCGCAAAGATGGGAAGCAGTTGAGGAGTCTAAGTGCATTCGGTCCGGAAAAATGGTCTTTGCCATGGAAAGGCTTTTCAGACTGAGGGGGATAAGATATGTTGAATTCCTTGACCTTTTAAAGCTTATGTTAAAGGTCCCCCTGAAATTTATCCATAAAAAAAGGAAGTTCGCCAGTATCGGATATGCCACATATGAAAAGGAGGTCTATGAGGCATTCCGCATTTATAACACACTTCAAAACCTGGAAGAAGAGACCAGACATTTCATTTTGAACCAGCTTGTCGAAGATAAGGTGCGCATCTTCGGTTTCGAGAAGATCAGTGGGTATCTGAGCTATGAAAACCAGCTCAAGCTCCTCCTGGCAGGACTTTTGGGTACAAAACATTTTGATTCCAATGGCGCACCGGTCTGCTTGAACTTTTTAGTCATGGGCGAAAAGATTAAAAAGCGATATGAAGCCGTAAATCACTATCTCAACACACTTTCCCTAAAAAAATTATGGAAAAATAAAAACCACCTGAACAACCTGTTCAAGGCTAAAACCGGTGTTGTACTGCGAAAGGAATCCTTTCCGAATGTACTTTCCATTGATTTTCATGAACGAATCGACGTCTCCCGCAAGATAGCTTATATGAACAAAATAAATGAGGTCGAGCAACTAAAAAACTATTTTCATTACAGTCTCCAATCCTTGAGAAAACATCCCTTCCAGACAGATGATTACGAACTCGAGATAGAAAAGGTGTTTGAAAAGAGGCTGATGGAAATTACTGATATGATATTGAACCAGACCAAGAAACAGATGGATCTAATAAAGGATTTTTCAGAACTCCACAATTTGGTGGAAGACCTGCTTGAGCGGTCTTATGATATAGGGTTTTCCGATGATCAGAAGAACAGGCTGAAGGATCTCTACGAATTGAGAAAGGACAATTTAAAGCGGGATAAACTTTCCGAAATCGATGGCATTCTTGGAACAATTCAGGACAGTCAGGAGTTGAAGGACCATTGGGAAAGTATTAAGTGGTATTTGCAGAACAACCGCCGGTTCTTCGGGAAAGAATTTGAAAATCTTATTGCAACGAAATTTGATGGGGTGAAAAGTAGAATTGAAGGTTCGTGAATAAGCGGACAGGTGACCAAAATTCCAAATAGCAAACAGTAAAAAAATAAACGTTCAACATCGAACGTTCAACATCGAACACCGAATGTGGTTGTCGCTTCGCTCCGTTTTTTAAAAAATTGATAATCTCGTAAAAATTCTCGATATCGTCATGCCGGACTTGATCCCCGCTAATCACGGGACCTGCGACCGGCATCAAGAACGCATTGAATTTACTGGACTCCGGCTTGGCCGTCATCCCGGACTCCGATCCGGGACGGAGTGACGAACTTTACGACTTTTTAC
>JAIOSR010000292.1 GCA_021107495.1 Desulfobacterales bacterium
AACACCGTTGCACGTCCAATGCCACTACCAGCACCTGTGACAATGGCTACTTTTCCATCAAAATTCATTTTGAACCTCCTTGAAATAATTAGTAAATACGTTTAGAAAATGCCCCAGATTGTCCCGATTCTTGGCATCTATCATACAGAAATACAGAACTTTGCCAAAAGCATGCCAAAACATGCTTGGCAGTATTTTATTGAAATTATTCGAAATATCAGGCTATAGCCAGAACATGTCATTGAAAAAACCTTTCAATTATGAAAATATCTTTCAACAGGAGTAACTGAACGTGTTCTTAAAAATTTGATCATTCTTGTTTTAGGCGGACAATGGTCGCGCCCCAGCCGGCAGGCCCGGGATCGATTCCAAAATCCAAGACAGCCGAATGTTTTTCAAGGAGGGTATGCACTGTCCTGCGAAGTACACCCTTGCCCTTTCCGTGTATGATTCTGACGTCATAAATGCCTTTCTCAATGCATACCCTGAGATATTCATCCACGACCGAAGTTACATCTTTGGGTGCGAACGCATGCAGGTCCAGTACCCCGTCAATGGGAAGATGTGTCTGATCCATAACCATTCTCTCTTACTGTCCTCTTAAGGGGCCTTTTCTCTTTGTCTTAAAGGTCATTGGCAGCCTCAACGGTTAAGTAGTGTCCATCCAGAAATGGCCCTTTTCCACAATCTCGTCGTCAATCGGCAGGATCGGTTGTGCGGCGTACTAAATGTACGCCTCCGCCCAACCCTTTGATTTCCTTGATCTTGCGAAAAATTGCTCATTTCTGAATTGGACACAACTTAGTGCCCTTTTTTGGTTTATGGATGGGCACTAAGTAAGTAAAATAAGAATTTCTCGAAAAATTGCGGCCTGTTGACAATTCACGTGCCCCTCGAATATAATAATCGTAAAATAGCGGTCCGTCTTTCAGGAGGTCTGTAATGATAAAAGACTTTGTGACATATTTAAAGCAAGAAAGATCTTCTTTGGTACAGGCTTGGATAAAAAAGTTTAATGAAACCACCTCCGGATATTACAAAATAAATATCGATCAATTGACAGGGTCAGCCTCAACAGCTTTTGATGCCTTCTGCGATACCATCGAAAATGATGATTTCAATCTCATGAAAGCATATCTTGAACGTATGACCAAAGACGGGAAATTTAAAGGAATATCATTTGCTGAGACACAGCAGGCATTTCGCAATGTCACTTATATCCTGTTTCCGATTCTCACCAAGAGATACCATGGTGACAACCTGCTTGCAATTTTGATCCGCGTTAATCATGTAATTGATATGATTATTTTTTATTTGAACCGTTATTTTCAAGAGAGTCATGCCCAGAAATTGAAAAACTATGCAAATAAACTTGAAGAAGAAGTCAAAAAGCGGACCCTTGAACTTGAAGAGTCGCGAAGTAACTACCAGATATTGTTTGAGGAGATCAGTGATGGATGTTTTGTAAATCAGGGGGGTCGGATTGTATTTGCCAATAAGGCCTTTTGTGAAATGCATGCATATGAACGGAAGGAACTGATAGGAAAAAAATGCGATAAACTGATTGCTGATGATTCCAGAGATTCGGTGATGGAGCGGTTTTACCAGCATTTGAAGGGTCTCATTCCCTTTGAAACATATATTTATTGTCGCCAGGACAGTAATGGCCAGTCTTTCCCCACCGAGAATAGGGTAAAACTCATTAAATACCACGGCAAACCTGCTGTTCTCGGTCTTTGTATTGATATAGCGGAACGGCTCGAAATGGAACAAAAAATAAAGCAAAAGGATCGGCTTGCCCTGATCGGCAGGCTATCCACGTCTATAGCACACGAAATAAGGAACCCTCTGTCGGCGATTCAGGTAAACATCCATATTTTAATGGATAGACTGAAACTGGAAGGAAACGATTTGAGGCGATTACAGATAGCCCATGAACAATCCATCCAGTTGGAAAATATCGTATCGCAAATGATGGATTTTGCCAAACCCATAAAACTCAATTACAATATGACCAGTATTCAGGGGTTGATTGATCAAGCTATCGACGTCTTTGAGGACAGAATAAATGAGAAAAATATTTCCCTGTTTAAGAAACTTGACCCAACACTGCCTGACATTATGGTGGATAAAGAAAAAATGATTGAAGCCATATCGAATGTTTTAATCAATGCAATAGAGGCATTTGATGGGACCAGGAAAGATAAAAACATAGAATTCAAAGCAAAAAAAACAACCTATCATGGCAAAGAATGTCTGAGACTCTCTGTTCTAGATAATGGAGTGGGCATTCATCCTGATGATAAGAAGAACATTTTCGAGCCTTTTTTTACCAAGGGGAAAAAAGGCGGTGTTGGCCTTGGTTTACCCATCGTTAAAAAAATCGTAGATGCTCACAACGGCCATATTCAAATAAAAAACGAAGAAATGAACAAGATAGATTTTAGTTTAATAATACCTGTTGAAATATCTCAGTAAAGCAAGCTATCAAGTTGATACCCTCACCCTGTCTTGCCCATTAAAGAGCCAATTTTCACTAATATTTCCCCTTCTACTTGTTAGGAGGGCATGATAAAAAAGTGAGGAAGGGAAATTTTTAAGTAATCAAGATAAAAATGAAAGTTTTAATAATAGATGATCAAAACGCAATCCTTGAATCTTTGAGTATGTTTTTTTCAGAGAAAGGACATGAAGTCCTTACCGCGGAATATGGAAAAGAAGGGCTTGAGAAGGCCCGGTCAGAGCAACCTGATATAGTCATACTGGACATACGTCTCCCGGATATCAATGGCATTGAAGTCTTAAAAACGATTAGATCGATCAATGATCAGATTTTTGTCCTAATGATTACTGCTTTTCATGATATGGAAACCACTATTGAAGCAATGAAATACGGTGCTTATGACTATATACACAAACCAATAAATATAGATGAGCTTAATGCCAGTGTTAATAAAGTATCTGAGGCCTTAACGCTGAAAAACAATCTTTCTATTTATATAAATGATCAAAAAATTCAGTATAAATTAGATACTATTATAGGTAAGACCAAACCAATCCAACAAATATTCAAGCTTATAGGCTTAACCTGTAATAATAAAGCAACAGTGCTCATTCAAGGAGAAAGCGGAACGGGAAAAGAATTGATTGCCAAAGCTATTCATTACAATGGTATCATGAGAGACGAACCTCTTGTGAGTGTCAACTGCAGTGCTTTGGTGGAAACACTGCTTGAAAGTGAGCTTTTCGGACATGAAAAAGGGGCATTCACCAATGCGTTGTATGCCAAAAAGGGCAAATTCGAACTTGCAAGAAACGGCACAATTTTTCTTGATGAGATCAGTGAACTTCCTTTCGAGACCCAGGCGAAAATTCTGAGGTTCTTACAAGAAAAAGAGTTCGAAAGAGTGGGTGGTGAAAAAACCATAAAATCAGATACAAGGATTATAGCTGCAACCAATAAGAATCTAATCAAAATGGTTAGGGATGGGACATTCCGGGAGGACCTATTTTTTAGGCTGAAGGTAATTACCATAACCGTCCCGCCGCTTCGAGAGCGAAAATCGGACATACCTTTGCTTGTAGACTTCTTTCTCCACAAGATCAGCAAAGAACTTCATAAAAAGCCACGGCAGATCTCCACACGGGCCTTGGACAAAATCGTGCAATATCAATGGCCGGGAAATGTAAGGGAGCTTGAGAATGTGTTAATGAGAGCAGTCGTCCTGTCCGTGGAGGAAGTCATCATGGAAGAGCATATATCAATTATCAGTGAGGTAGAGGTGGAGAACCATCCTACTTTGGAAGAGACTCACTTCAAATCTTTAGAGGAACTGGAAAAAGAACATATTACAAAGGCATTGCTACGGGTAGGGGGCCAAAAGGGTAATGCATGCGAATTATTAAAGATATCTCGGCCCACTTTAAGAAAAAAAATCCAGAAGTACGATATTCGGGCGTGATGGTTTGATATCCCTGCATTACTGTCTAATTCCTCTTGTTGAAAACATCTTTCATAATTGAAAAGTTCTTTCATTGCATTTATTGTCAGCAATGTGAACATGCTAATAAATTCAGAAGGATAGCCAAAAACCAGCCTTTGGCATAATTTTGGCAATAATCTTGAATTGAGAAAATTGCAACATAAGTAATGATTTAATTGATCAACAAATCAAAATCATATCAAATTCAGAGGAGGAAAGAATTATGGCTTTAGAATGGATGCCGAGAGACAATGAAAAAAAAGATCACATGTTACACACCGATGTTCACTGGGCTACGGACGCGGACGCGCCATGCGTAGTATATGAAAAGCGTCCCCTGACAGACCCCACCGGTAATGTGGTGGACGGGCTTTATGTGTCCTGGATTCGCCTGAATAATCCCAAACAGTATAACTCCTACACCACGGAAATGGTCAAGGGCGTAA
>JAIOSR010000487.1 GCA_021107495.1 Desulfobacterales bacterium
GGAATTTTCAGCCGATGCCGTTATTTTGAGCTGGGTGGCCACATCCTATATCCTGGCCGCCGCCATCTTTATGGTTCCCATCGGCAAGATTGCCGATATATACGGCCGCAAGAAAATCTTCGTTCTGGGACTCTTACTCTTCGTGCTCACAACGCTGACCGCCGCATGGGCGCCCTCCATGAAAGTCCTGATTGTCTTAAGGGCATTGCAAGGGGCTGCGTCGGCCATGTTAATGTCCACGGGAATGGCCATTCTGACATCGGTGGTTTCCCCCGAGCGCAGAGGCCGGGCCATCGGCTATTATGTTTCGGCGGTATACATTGGTCTTTCAGTAGGCCCTTTTGGAGGGGGATTGATCATTCAGCACCTGGGCTGGCGTTGGATTTTTCTGATCAGCGCCATTATGGGATTGGCCTGCATCGGGATTACCTGTAAAGCGCTCAAAGGCGAGTGGACCGGTCCTCCGGGCCAGCGCCTGGACCTGGTTGGCGTCGTGCTATATGCCCTGGCCCTTTTCTTTCTGGTCTACGGCATCAGCCGTCTGCCCCGGTTAAATGGCATGCTACTCACCCTGGGAGGCGTCGCCCTCCTCATCCTCTTCTTTTTCTTCGAACGCCGTAAGGCCCAACCCGTTTTTGAAGTGAACCTTTTCTTCAACAACCGCCTGTTTGCCTTTTCCAGTCTGGCAGCCTTGATCAGTTATGCGGCCACCTTTGCGGTTACATTTCTCATGAGTCTTTATCTACAGTTCATCAAAGGCATGAGTCCTCAAGCCACTGGACTGATTCTCATTTGTCAGCCGGTGGTACAGGCATGTCTCTCTCCCTTGGCCGGACGTCTTTCAGACAAGGTGGAACCGCTGCGCCTGGCCTCGGCGGGGATGGCCGTAACAGCCACCGGACTTCTGCTGCTCTCTTTCATCTGTGCCGGAACGCCCCTGTATCATATCGTTGAGATTCTATTGCTTATGGGATTCGGCTTTGCCCTGTTCTCTTCCCCGAATATGAATGCCATCATGGGGTCGGTGGAGAAAGCAAATTACGGCCTTGCATCCGGCACGGTAGCCACCATGCGCCTTTTGGGGCAAATGGCCAGCATGGCCACGGCAACGTTAATGTTCGCTCTCTTTATCGGCCGAGCGCAAATTGGCCCTGAAAACTATGACCGCTATCTTTTAAGCTTCAAATATACCCTGCTGATTTTCTTTGTCTTGTGCCTGATTGGAATTTTTTTCTCTCTATTGCGGGGAGATTTGCGCCATGTGGGGGATCAGGGATGAAATTTTCCCCCAAAGCCGCCCCTCACCGTTATTCCGTGGGAGCGAATAAAAGGTACCAGGCAAATTATGACTGACAACCCCTATCTTGTGAAATATGCCAATAGCCTTCTGGTGGCGAAAACGGAAGCTGAAAGCGATGGCGGACCTGTCACGCCATAGCATTGATGCGAAGGCGGATGGTCTGGGGGCTGGGGGGTTAAGACCCCCGCCTACCCGACTAACACCTACTGGTACAAATAATTTACATACTGATTCGTAGGTTCAGGAAGAAAGTCCTGAGGATAGTCGCCACCAAATGTTGCCTTTGTGGTGTTATCGATAAAGCTCACTTGCGCCGCTGCAAAACAAGTCCTTCAAGGCCGCCGTGCTTCTTTTCAGATTTTGTTACCAAATGTTGGTTTGCGCTTCTCAATAAATGCCTTAAGACCTTCCTGTCCGTCAGAGTGATTTGCACAGTCGGAGAGCCCCTCCCTTTCCATTTCCAGTTGTGACTCAAGGGAATTAGTGAACGAGTCTGTAAGTAGTTTTTTTGACCAACCGAAAGAATATGTTGATTTTTTTGTAAGTCTGTTTAGCATACTTTTCGCCTCTTCCAATACTGTTCCATCATCGACGACTTTTGTTATCAACCCCCACTCCAAGGCCTGTGCTGACGAAATCGGATCATCGAAGGCTGCAATTTCAAAAGAACGGGAAAGCCCCACAATCCTTGGCAAGGTGAATGTGCCGCCGCCATCAATGCACAATCCATTTGAAGTATATCCTTGTTTCATAATTGCCGATTTTTCCATTATACGGAAATCACAGGCTAAGGCCAACGAAAAGCCTCCTCCCGCGGCAGTCCCGTTTATGGCTGCCACCACCGGTTTTTTCATTCGTCTGATTTCCAATACGGCCAGATGAAATTGTGAAGCGAGTGTGTGGAAAGAGGAACCGGCATTTTCAGAAAATTCAACAGCCCATTTTAGGTCTCCGCCGGCACAGAAGGCTTTTCCCTTACCGGTAATTATAATACCTCTCACGGAATTATCCGTAGCCAGTTGTGTTAGATCTTTTGCCAGTTCGATAGTCATTTCAAGGTTGAACGCATTATAGGATTCAGGGCGGTTCAAGACTACTTCCGTGATATTTCCATCTTGATTAATCTCAATAAATTTGCTCATATCTCCTCCTTTTAATGTAAATGGGATGTCCTAATAATTCCAAAAATCCTTCTTCTGTCAACTGATAACGTACTCGCTATTAATTGTATCGCCCTATCCATCGA
>JAIOSR010000200.1 GCA_021107495.1 Desulfobacterales bacterium
GTAAACGCCAGTTCCTGGACCGCCGTGGACCCGGCCTCCCTGATATGATATCCGCTGATGCTTATGGTATTCCACCTGGGCACCTCTTTAGTCCCGAACTCCACGGTGTCCGTTATGATGCGAACCGAGGGTACGGGCGGGCACATGAAGGTCTTCTGGGCGATGAACTCCTTGAGCATGTCATTTTGTATGGTCCCGCCGATATTTTTTTTGTCAATGCCCCTTTTTTCCGCTACAGCGATGTACATGGCCCAGAGAATCGAGGCAGCCGGATTGATGGTCATGGACGTGGTGATCTTGTCAATGGGAAGGCCTTCAAACAGGTCTTCCATGTCCTTCAGGGAGTCAATTGCAACCCCGCATTTGCCGCACTCCCCCCTGGCCTTGTGGGAATCCGTATCATATCCCATCAACGTGGGCATATCAAAGGCCGTTGAAAGCCCGGTCTGTCCCTGGTTCACCAAAAGATGAAACCGTTTGTTTGTATCTTTTGCGCTCCCCAACCCTGCAAACATGCGCATGGTCCAGAAACGTCCCCGGTACATGGAGGGCTGGACACCCCGGGTAAAGGGGTACTCGCCGGGAAAACCAATGTCATTTGCAAAATCAGCATCCCTGACGTCTTCAGGGGTATAGATTCGATTGATCTCCCTGTCCGAGACAGTGGAAAACCTTTCAAGCCGTTCAGGCTTGGAAGAAAAAATTTTGTCCAGTTTTTTCTCCCACTTTTTATGCCCTTCTTCTACATCTTCAAAAACCTTCGGATTAAAAACAGAGGACATGATGAACCCCCTTTGGTATTGACTATCATTTATGAATACATTGAAACCCTGGCGTTCCTTCCAAGCCGGAGGTCCCATGGGCCAAAATTAAAAACTAACACCCAACATCGAACATCGAACTTCCAACGTCGAATTAGGGTACGCCTTCGGCGTTTAAACTTTATTTAAAAAAATGGAGCAAAGCGACATCGATATTCGATGTTCATCTTTTTCCTAATCTTCAACCTTTAATGAGGTTTTTCGCTATTACCAGACGCATAATCTCGTTCGTACCTTCATATATCTGGCATATCTTGGCGTCCCTCATATGCCGCTCCATGGGGTAATCCTTGCAGTAGCCGTACCCGCCCAAGACCTGAATACCCTCGATGGACGCCCTCATGGCCGCGTCAGAGGCATACATCTTTGCCATGGCCGCCGCCTTTTCATACGGTTTCTTGTTGTCTTCCAGCCATGCGGCCCTCAGGGTTAAGAGTTCTGCCGCATCCAATTCAGTGGCCATATCGGCCAGTTTCCACTGAATGGCCTGGAATGCCGCAATGGGCTTACCAAACTGCTCCCGTGTCTTAGCGTATTCCACGGCCTCTTCCAACACGGACCGACCGATTCCCAGGGCCTGGGACGCGATACCCATCCTGCCGCCGTCAAGGGTGGTAAGCATCTGCCTGAACCCCTCGCCCTCTTTTCCAAGAAGGGCATCCGCAGGCAGCCTGGCATCTTCAAAAATCATTTCTGCCGTGCCTGAGGCCAGGATACCCAATTTATCCTCCACACGACCCACTTTAAAGCCGGGAGTATTTTCGAGATCCACCACAAAGGAAGTGATCCCTTTGTATCCCTTGCCCTTTTCCGTTACGGCCGCAATCACTGCATAGGATGACACATTGCCGTTGGTAATAAATTTTTTCTCCCCATTAACATCCCATTCATTTCCATCCTTTACTGCCGTGGTACGCATGCCTGCAGGGTCCGAACCGGCCCCCGCCTCGGTCAGGCCATAGCATCCGATCGCTTCACCGGAGGCACAGGGATATAGGTATTTTTTCTTTTGCTCATCCGTGCCATATGCGTCCACGGGAAAACAGTAGAGCGAGTTATTCACGGACATGATAACACCAGTGGAAGCACATGCCTTGGAAATCTCGATCAGGGCAAGCACGTAGCTCACATAGTCCATGCCTCCTCCACCGTATTCTTCGGGTACGGCTATGCCCATCATTTTTAGCTCCCCCAACTGTTTGACGATCTCTGCGGGGTGCTCATGTTTTTCATCCAACTCTGCGGCCTTTGGTTTGATTTCGGTTTCTGCAAACTTCCGGGCCATATCCCTAACCATCTGCTGTTCTTCAGTTAAAGCAAAATCCATTTTAGCTCAGCTCCCCCTTAAATTCAGGTTTTCTTTTCTCTAAGAATGCGGACATCCCTTCCTTGCCATCCGGGCTTGCCATGCACAAACCGAACTGGTCGGTTTCCAGGGTGCATGCAGAACGCAAATCGAGGTTATATCCCCCGTCAACACATCGTTTTGCTGCCATAAGCGAGAATTTGCCTTTGGATGCAAGTACCTTAGCCGTTTTCATGGTCTCTTCCCATAACTTGTCCGCCGGAAACACCTTGTTCACCAGTCCGATCTCCTTGGCCTCTTGGGCACTGATGAGTGCACCGGTCATGCACAGTTCCTTTGCAACGCCCTTTCCAACCAGTCTCGGAAGGCGCTGGGTACCGCCAAACCCGGGAATGATTCCAAGATTGATCTCGGGCTGGCCGAATTTGGCATCCTCGGAAGCATAAATAAAATCAGACGCTATGGCGATTTCTGTCCCGGCTCCCAGGGCAAACCCGTTAACACAGGCGATTACCGGGATAGGCAGTGCCTCCATACGAAAGCCCAACTCATGAAGGGCCATGGAAAACTGTCTCAATTGAAGGGTACCAAAATTGACCATCAGCGAAATATCGGCACCGGCCACAAAGGCCTTGTCTCCCTCTCCGGTCAGGATAAGCACCCTTATTGACTGGTTGACCTCCACTTCATCCAGGGCCTTATGCATGTCTTTGATCACATCGATGCTGATCGCGTTCAATGCCTTGGGCCGGTTAAATTTAATAATTGCCACGTCCCCTTCTGTCTCAAAAATAATGTTTTCATATGCCATCACAAATCCTCCAATATTAAAGACTGTTAGACAGGATTACAGGCCTGCCCTGGTGCGAAGTGAGCAGTTTCGTTTATATTTTGCTATTAACTGCCAACGCAGGCTTCAGTTAGCCTCTACACTTAAAACCAGGTCTGGGCCAGGGATACACAAGATATGATATCCTGTATATCCTTATACAGATCCTGAGTTATACCAACTTTACAGTTCCCCAGGACATTTATGGCTATAATTTGTTAAATCCCTACAGCTTAATTACCCTTAAGTTATTTAAATAAAATTTCTCAAAATAGGAAATGCTTTTTGATTTACAAGATTCAACTAATCCAGTCCATCTTGTTAATCCTGTCAAAACAGTAGAGCATTCCTTCTGAATTTTATCAAACCTTCTCAAGGACCGTTGCCATTCCCTGGCCGCCTCCGATGCAGAGTGAGGCCAGGCCCAGGCCGTGATCACCCCTTAACATCTGTCCCATCAGGGTAAGTATAATGCGGGCACCTGAACAGCCTATTGGATGCCCTATGGATATTCCGCTCCCTAAGGGGTTGGTCTTTTCCATGTCGCATTTCAGCTCTCTAATACATGCAATGGCCTGTGACGCAAATGCCTCATTAAGCTCGATGACACCAAAATCATCAATGGAAAGACCCGTCTTGTTCAGGATTTTTCTCACTGCCGGAATCGGACCGAGGCCCATGTAGGCCGGGTCTATTGCGGCATATGAAGAGGCCCTGACCTTTACAAGGGGTTTAAGGCCAAGCTCTTTGGCCTTTTCATCGGACATTATGAGCAGGGCCGCGGCCGCGTCATTGATACCGGACGCATTTCCCGCGGTGACCGTGCCGTCCTTTTTAAAGGCAGGGCGAAGCCTGGCCATCTTTTCAGCGCTCGTATCCATGGGCCTTTCATCAGTATCAAAAATAATAGGGTCCCCCTTTCTCTGGGGGATTACAACCGGCACGATCTCGTCCTTGAAGAGCCCGTCGACGATTGCCTTTCTTGCTCTCACATGGCTCATGGCGCCCAATTCATCCTGCTCTTCTCTGGAAATACCGTAGGTTTCCGCAATGTTTTCCGCAGTAAGCCCCATGTGGTACCCGTAAAAGATCTCAAACAGGCCATCCATGATCATCAGGTCCACAAGGTCCGCGTTGTTCATGCGGGCACCCCACCGGGCCGCCGGAAGGGCATAGGGAATAAGACTCATGTTTTCCATGCCGCCGGCCAGAATCACATCCGCTTCGCCGGCACGGATCGCCTGTGTGGCCAAAGCCACGGCCTTCATGCCGGAAGCACATACCTTGTTTATAGTAAATGCACTGGTTTCCTTGGAAATACCGGCCCTGACCATGGCCTGCCTGGCCACATTCTGTCCCTGCCCGGCGCCTACCACATTCCCCATAATCACTTCATCCACCTGAACAGGCTGAAGGGAATCATCATAGTCATATTTTTCTTTTTCAAGGTCAATCATTCCCCTCCCCTTCAGGGCATCCGGCTCAACCTGGGTCAGGGTTTCAGTTGCAACCGGTCTCAAATTGGCTTTTTTGAGCGTTTCTTTTAAAACCAGGGCTCCCAACTCCACAACAGGGGTTGTCTTTAAACTCGCACCAAAGGTCCCCACCGGCGTCCTTGCACCGGAAACAATTACCACGTCTGTCATAGCTTCATCTCCTTATTTTCATATTTTATAAAATCGCTATGCGATTTTATTCATTATAAACTATCAGGGTCACTGCCTCACCGCCACCTAAGCAGAGAGAGGCCTCCCCAATTTTTGCACCTCTATCCTTCATGGCATATATGAGGGTGGTCAGGACCCTGGCTCCGCTTGCTCCGATGGGATGACCGATCGCCACTGAGCCGCCGTGGACATTAACTCTCTCGGGATCGATTCCCAGTTCTCTGTTTATTGCCACAGATGAGGTGCTGAACGCCTCATTGATCTCGTGTATGTCCACATCCTCTATCTTCAGACCGTCTTTGGCTAAGACCTTTGGTATGGACAGGATAGGCGCAACAAGCAC